>JAPKEK010000449.1 GCA_028822125.1 Pseudomonadales bacterium
CGACAACCAATGGGTGTTCACGCGCAAAGCGTGATCGGAGCGTTGCAGGAAAATTTACTGGGCATCATTGTCAATCCCATGTCTGGTAGAGATGTCAGACGTGTCGCTGCCCGAGCAAGCACCAGCACGCATTACGAAAAACAGCAACAGGTAACCCGACTTGTTCTGGCAGCGCTGCACAATGGCGTCACTCGAATTTTCCTGGGTGATGAGCCTTTTCGCATCAGTTCAAGGGCCGTCGAGCACCTGCCTCAGCGGGCTAGTGTCGACATTCTGAAATATCCCTTAACCCATACTGCCAGAGATACGGAAACCATGGCTGATCTTATGTGGGCTGCTGGTTGTAGAACTTTCATTGTACTTGGCGGCGATGGCACAAACCGGATCATCGCTCGGCGCTACCCCGATGCCTGCATCCTGCCCCTGTCCACCGGTACCAACAACGTCTTTCCAGTATCCGTAGAAGCCTCTATCGCCGGTGCGGCGGCGGGCCTGATTGCCAGTCGGCAACTGGCAATCGAAGAAACCAGTGTTCGCTGTAAGCAAATTCACCTGCACACTGATCTGCCAGAAGTAAGGCAAGCGGATATCGCTTTAATTGATGCAGTGCTGCTCAAAGACGATGAATTAGGTTCTCTACTACCCTACTCGGCAGACAAACTGTCAACCCTGGTATTAACCCGTGCAGAACCGGCTTCTGTAGGCCTATCACCGATTGGCGGCTACCTCGATGCCTGTGGTCATCGGGATGATTTTGGTCTCCTGGTGGAGTGTGCAACCCAGGGCAGCACCCAGGTATCCATACCCATCTCCCCTGGGCTCTGGCAGGAAGTCAGCATTGTGAATTATCAGCGTATTGCCCTGGATGAAACTATTTCTATAAATGGGGATGGTATTCTCGCCCTGGATGGCGATCGCAGCATCAATCTTGGAAAATCTGAATCAGCTGCACTCAGAGTCCGCAGGGATGGCCCCTGGATAATCGAGCCTGATTTGGTCATGCGCACTGCGTCCGCTAAGGGATTGCTCAGCAGAAATGGCTAACCGTTAGGGCAGTTCTCTCGGTGCCGGCTAAATGCTAACATTCAACCTCCTGAATTCGTAAATCAGCTATGTCCACTTGGCATTACATTGCAGTCAGGCTTTTATGCTTGGCAAGCCTAGCGATACCCATGTGTACTGCTGGAGAACATAACCAAACGCTATCTTGGCCCGATGGTACGCGTTATGTTGGTGGAATTAAAGACGGCAGAAGACTTGGCCGAGGTACCATCTACTGGCAGGACGGAACTCGCTATATAGGCGAATTCAGAGCCGATCTCAGACAGGCGAAGGTATCATGATATTGCCCGATGGGACTACCTATCGAGGTTTGTTCGACAACGACAAGCTGGCGCCAGACGATGACCAGGCATACTTAATCGATGCTGAAACTGCTGCTGCAGAATCTGAAACTGACATCGATGGCAACCAGGATGCTACTGTGGATGCCATGACCCAACAGGCGATCAACGATGTCCTGGACCTCTGGGCTGCAGCCTGGATGTCTAAGGATGTTGTCCAGTATCTCGCCCTTTATTCGTCAGATTTCCAGCCGCGAAACAATCAATCTACCCCGGTCTGGTCGCTTAACCGCAAGGAGAGCATTCTCACGGCTTCCTATATCCAGGTCGATCTTGCCTATGAGGCCTTTACCTCACCGAGCCCTGGTATTGTCGATGTAGCGATAAAACAATCCTATCGCTCCAACACCTATAAAGAAGTCAGTAACAAATTGATCCAGGTTCAGGAAGAATCCCACGGCTGGCGAATTCTAAAGGAGAACGACCGATGAGCGAACCAATACCCACGGTCGCCGCAGCCACAACGTTGATGTTAAGGGATACTGCCCATGGCCTGGAGGTGTTCATGGTAGTCCGCCACCACCAGATTGACTTCGCCTCAGGTGCACTGGTATTCCCCGGTGGGAAAGTCGATCCCGGTGACAGCGACGTTCAGGAATACTGTACTGGAATTCAGGGCTCGGATGCCGGTGCAATTGCTATGATGGTGGGCTGCATTCGGGAAGCCTTCGAGGAGTGCGGTGTATTGCTGGCGCGTCAGAAAGGGAGCACCGATCTAATCAGCGGAAGCCAACTGAACCCCCTTGCGCACTACCGCGATAAGCTTCATGGAGGCACCATCACGCTGAAAGATTTCCTTGAGGTAGAACAACTGGAGCTGGCCTGTGACAGCCTACAGAAATTTGCCCACTGGGTAACGCCTGAAATGATGCCAAAACGTTTTGACACAATGTTCTACCTGGCTGTGGCACCCCTGGATCATGTCGCTGTCCACGATGGCGGTGAATCCGTTGATTCGGTCTGGATTCGCCCTCAGGCTGCCCTGGATGATGCTAAGCTGGGGCGGTACACCATCATTTTCCCAACCCGACTGAATATTGAACTGCTGGCACAGAGCCACACAGTGCAGGAGGCCTTTGATATGGCACAAAACCGGTCAATAGTGACGGTTCTACCCTGGACTGAGAAACGCCAAGACGGAAACTATATCTGTATTCCGGCAGCGGCAGGATACGCAGTCTGTGAGGAAAAAATACCGGCCGCTCCCGCCTAACTGGCATTACAAGCGCAGATTCACAAGTGCAGACGTCTACTGTCCTTGGCAGGGTTTATCAGGTTTCTATCTCGGCAGCGACATACTGATTATCAGTCGCCATCTAGCATTCGACCCAACCCGCCCAGAACCGAGCCCTCACCTTTTGCGCTGCCCCCTGTTGAAGGCGCATGCTGAATGATCCGGTCAGCCAGCCTCGAGAACGGCAGACTTTGCAGAAAAACCCTGCCATGCCCACTCAGGGTAGCAAGGAACATCCCTTCACCGCCAAAGAACATGGATTTCAGATTGCCTGCCCGTTGAATGTCATAATCAATACCAGGGCTGAATCCCACAATACAGCCCGTATCCACGCGCAGCGTTTCACCTTGTAGCTGCTTTTCAACTACCATGCCACCGGCATGAATAAAGGCCATACCATCGCCCTTTAGTTTCTGCAGAATAAACCCCTCTCCGCCAAAAAAACCAGCCCCGAGCTTCTTATTAAACGCTATAGTTACCCGCGTCCCCAGAGCTGCACAGAGAAAGGCGTCTTTCTGACAAATCAATTCGCCGCCCATGCTTGCCATATCAAGGGGAATTATTTTTCCCGGGTATGGGG
>JAPKEK010000007.1 GCA_028822125.1 Pseudomonadales bacterium
AGCAACAGCACCTTCCGCACTGGCCCGCCGCCATAACATACCCAGGAAAAGCGGTACAAAAAACCCGGAAGCCAGAAGCGATGCAGACAGGACCACTAACCAAAAAATTCCCAAGGGTTGTATAGCCGCGATCAGCCAGGTAGCAACACCGACCATCAATACCCCGGCTCTTGCTCCATACATCGGTGTAAACCAGGCTGGCATGGGCAATCGCTGAAGAACCTGCCTGGAAACAGTTTGACCTGCAATCAGCAGCACCGTTGAGCAGGTAGACAGCGCCGCTGACGCAATACCCGCCAGGGCCAAAGCGCCGACTAACACTGGGAAATGATTGACAGCCATAACGACATAGTAGTAAGCCCCCTGTTCCAAATCAGGCTCGAGAATACGACCGGCCAGACCCAGCGGGATCGTCGCGGTATAGATGAAAAGTGTCAGGCCCACACAAATGGGCAATGAAATAACGATATCTCTTTCCGTGCGCGCAGCAAGAAATCTCGATACCAGGTGGGGCTGCACCGGAATAGCAAACAACCAGACCAGCTGGCCGAGCACGGCAAACCAGGGCAGTCCAGGAGTGGTCCACTCAAAAATCTCGGGCAACCGGCTTATTCTCTGCCAACCAACGTTCACCTCACCTTCGCCTGCAGCAGAGAGAGCCATCGGCACAGCAACCAACAGGCCAACAAGCAAAATAATGAACTGAACACCATCAGCGCGAATAACGCCCAACATCCCACCCAGCAAAGTGTAGGAAACCACAACCAGACTGATTGCCAGCAGTGAACCTCCATAAGACACGTCCAGCAGCACGGAGATAATGCTTGCCAGGGCAATGAACTGAGCAATCAGTACCGGTATGTAGGCAAAAACAATGATGATGGAACTGACTGATCTGATCAGTTCTCCCTGTCGCCTGAATCGATGGTAAAAAAGGTCGGTAAGATCCATTATTTCATAGCGATCAGACAGCCGTCGAATCCAAATCGCAACAAAACCAATGCATAGCAGGTAACCAATACAGGTCGGAAAATAAGCCGCCCACATCGCATAGCCATTTTGCCCGCTTGCATTAGTCGCGCCCAGAAACAGACCAGCACTGACGTTAGAAGCCATAAAAGTCCCCACCAGCATATACCAGGGCATCCGCCCGGCAGCGGAATAGTAGTCCCGGGTATCCTTGACGCTCCGGCTGGAATAAGCACCTATAGCCAGGCTAACCAGCAATAGACTGGCTAGTGATAGGGTAAGGGCATCCACTAATTGAACGGCTTCTGGTTATCTTGCTCACTGGCTGCAATTTGCCTTAGCCTGATATAGCACAGCACCATTGACAGAAATATCATGCCTAGCCAGATCAGCAGCTCTAGTTGCAGCTGCCAATCAATACGAGCCCATGGAATAAATGCTTCCAACATCACCTAACTCCCCTTCCCACAGCATTAATAATGAAGACTGCTAGCTATCCTTAATCTGCAGCTGCAAACACCACCCATTCGCGGAGCAGCCACATAAAAAACTGTTGGCAATCTATCCGTAAACGATTCCAATAGTATGTTCACGAACCCGCCAGGGGCAACAGCCAGCGACTAGCAGCGCCTACTCGACAACGAATTAACCGTGCTCGGTTATCCATTTGCAGTTCTTTTTAACATACTTCTCACTTAAGCTAGAGTAGATGAGAGGCTGGCTTGATGGCAAACCCGAAAATCCCGATACTATGCGTCGATTCCACCGCTTTGTCTTGTTACTTCCCCTGACTGCTTGCCACTTGCGGCGGGAAATACGGCGGAATTAGCACGCCTACTGGATGGCGGTGTCAATCTGGATTTAAATGAGGCGTCGTGTGGCTCTACTGGCCATGAAATTCTTTAACACCACTGATAAAGTCGGCCTCCAGCATACATTGTGTGGACCTACTGGCCATGAAATCCTCTTTAACTCCACTGATAAAGTCGGCCTCCAGCATACATTGTGTGGACCTACGCTGGTTGATGAAACCCGATTCACACAATTCGGTAGAAAACAATTGCAGTTACTTCAACTATAGTGAAACCTGTTCTCGAAAAGACATCGTAGAGGAGTTTCAGGAAAATGAAAATATGGTATCAAAGCTATGTGGATTATGAACACGGAGAATCTTATTGGGATGCGTTACGAATCCATCTGGATCAGTCCTGTGCGCCGGGCACGACAATCGATATTAAGGGAATTACACCCTTCGACAGTTACGCACATCCGTTAGTCGAGTTTCGCTGCGCCCGAGAAATGATCTGTAACGCGATACAGGCAGAGCGCGAAGGTTATGACGCGGTCATTGTTGGCCACTTTCAAGATGCGGGATTGTATGAAGCCAGATCAGCTGTGGATATACCGGTCATAGCCTTAGGTGAAGCCTCCATGCTATACAGTTTACAACTCGGTCAAAGATTAGGAATTGTCACCATTAATCCTCGTTTCATTCCCTGGTTTCATCATCAGATTAATAAATACGGGCTACGCGAACGGGTGACAGGCGTTCATGCTATGACATTTGAGCCAGGCCAGATTCTGGAAGCATACACATCCGATGAAAAAGCCGAACAGGTTCGAATATTATTCGAAAAACAAGGCAAACCGTTGATTGAGGCTGGCGTAGATGTACTTATTCCAGGGGGGGGTATTCCAATGTTGCTGTTTTCAAAGATTTACAATCATGCTATCGCATCAGCGCCGGTGATCAACGGTATTCCTATCACGGTGAAGATGGCGGAAATGGCAATCAGTTTAAAGCGGCAAACAGGCCAGGGAGTCAGTCGTGCATCTGATTATGCCAAAGCGCCAGACCATATCATCGAGGAGTTCCTTGGTCATCCAAAAGGCCTTTAACGGGCCTTCTGTCAAAATAGGCCTCTAAAACTGCAACGAGGCTGTCAAACCACAGCACAAGCCAGCTAAACATCGGTGGGCAAACGATTATTGGAGGCAATACCAGCGCCATTTTTTCTGTATCGGGCTTTTCTCTCCTCACTGAACTGGTCAATCTCCTCGCTTGGAACACCGAATGAGATACCACGTTCGACGCCGGGTCTTGCCCGAACTCGCCGCACCCACTCCAGCACACGAGGTTTACTGGTGATATCAACCTTGGACCATTTCCATGAGCGTACCCAGCACCAGACCGAAATATCAGCCACCGTAAAACTATCCCCGCAGATATAGTCATGCGCTTGCAGTTGTCGGTCCAGCACGGCTACCAGCCGCAATGCCTCTCTGCCAAATCTCTCGATCGGATGAGCTTTTTGCTCTTCCGTGGCATCAGTGATATATCGGATATAACTTAATCTATTACCAAATATGGGGCCAATATTAGCGGCCTGCCAGTAGAGCCAGGGAATCACGCGCCAACGGGCTTCACCGTGTGGAAACAAGCCTGTCGGAAACGTTTCTCCCAGATACTGCAGGATGGCGCAGCTTTCCATAAGCGCTATGCCGTTATGCACCAGCGCTGGGATCTTCTGGTTTGGACAAATTGTAGTAAAGGCTTCCGAAAACTGCTCACCTGTGGACAAATCGATGCTGTGCATATTAATTTCAGGCAAGTCCACACCCGCTTCCAGAAGCTCTTCAATCATTATCGAGATTTTCCAACCGTTGGGAGTTGCAGCCGTATAAACGTCAAGACTCATCATTGATTCCAGCAACCATGTAAATGAAATCTTACCTTGATTCCAGTCGATTCCCCACTCAAGGCCTGCTTTTCAAATCTATTTCCCTGGAACCACAACTTAGTGTCAAAAAGCGTAACGTCGGTTTACCAACCTGAATTCAGATACTGTCTGGTAGCGATCTGCAAAAGCCGCTCAGCAATCAACCATGAGATAAAGTCATGCAGATATCCCACTATTTGGCTGATATGGCTGATATCGCTGTTCAGCAAGTCAGGCCCTGGTCATCAACCCCTATGCAATCAAAAGCAGGCAATAAGAGGCGCCAAGAACCTATTTCTTAGTCGCCGCCGAGCACAAAAATGGCATCCAGAGCCTGTTCTCTGATAGGCACCAGAGCCTGGTATTCGGAAGAATCAAAAAATCCCCTTGCTGCCTGCTTATCGGGGAATTCAATGACCACCAGCATTTTATGAGGCGACTGGCCCACAAGCACTTCAGCCGGACTACGATTGACAATGGCACCACCATGATCAGCAATGACCTTGCCCGCCTTACCAGCATACTCTGCCATCTTATCCTGATCCAAAACCGTGCCATTAACACAAATATAGCCGCTCATAGGTTTATCCCTTTCTTGTGAGTTTATTATGATCTCATATTACGAATCTTCCAATCATCTATACAATGATTTATGCAGGTAGTGACTCATTCACGAGGAAAGCAAACAGGTAACCAGCCGGCCCCGATATTCACGATGCCAGCTTACTCACTTCAGGCAGCACGTGCTGACCATATAATTCAAGCGACTGCATCACCCGAGGCCAGGGTTGTCCGCCGTAATCTCCCTGATATATAAAACGATCGCATCCAGACGGTTCACATAGCTGAGCAATTTTATCTAACACCTGCTGGGGGCTGCCTAATGCAATCACACATTCCTCAGCGCCCAGATTTGTGATTCTGGGGGGTAACTCAACATCCTTTTCATCCACACCAAAGCGTTTTGAAAAAACCCACCGCTGAAAATTAAACTGGTATTGCGCCAGGTGTTTTCTTGCGGCCTGGGAGGATTCCGCTAGATGGCAGTGGGCAGCAGAGTGATTCTCGGGCTGATGGGTGTGCCCACATTTTCTCATTCCTGGCGGAGGCGCGACAGCATCGGTTTTAACTGCCCCAGATCAAAAGCCAAACCAGTCAAAACCAGATTCAGTCCCAGTTTTGCGGGTACTATGGCTGCCTCAAGGTTACTACAAGATACATAAACCGGCGGATGGGGTTGTTGAACTGGGCGAGGTTGCAATGTTATTCCTGCCAGAGGGGCACGAAACTGGCCATGCCAATGCAAATCACGCTCTGTCCACAGCCTTAACAACAGCTCTAAACCCTCCTGCTGACGCGCTGCAGCCTCTCCGGAATTTTGACCGAAGAGTTGGTAAACCTCTGGCTCTGCATCATCTCACATACTTCCAGTAAGTATCTTTTCGAATAATCAGTTTATTACGGACCGGATACAGATCGACAACTTTTGCATGAAACGGCGTGCCAGAATCAATACCGCTGATCGTAAAAATCTGCACCAGCAGATCATCGCCGGCGACCCGCTCCTGCAATCCCTGATAGCGTGTCTGCTGCCACTGCTTACCGCTTCTGGTCAGCTCTTCAAGCAACTCATCAATACCCTTCAAAACATGCCCGTTAGGCGAATCATCCACCGAGTCTGACATATGCTGATGCCATTGAAAGTCGTGGCTGGTAACCGCTAACAACTCGCTGCGATCTGCTTTGCCATAAGCGATCCGAAATCATTTCATCAGATCGAGCAGAAAAATTGAAGACATTGAATACCCATACGCAGTTGATTCCATTGAGGCTATCAAAAACACCTTGCGTAATCGATATTTAAACCCTCCTCTGAACGGCGGGTTTTAACGGTGGATCACAAAGAAAGAATGACAGTCGAAAACTATTTAATGAATTTATTTGTTGCCATAAACAATAAGGGTACTCAGGATGCCCCTGGCCTGAGTGGTAAACTGTCTCTGGTTCAACAGCGACCCTTGAGACCACTTTTGTTCGCCCTGTATTCACCAGCCTGCTGCTGGATCCAAACCGGCTAAAACCACCCGTAGCCAGGCTCAGGACTAACCGTCTTCTGGCATCGGCGAACATGCATCCCCGGTGCCAGCATTTTCAAAAGCACTTCACAGGACAACTGATAACCCTGGCATTTCGAATCGCTAGTGGCAACCAGGTAGTGTTCCTGTTCGCTGTCTTGAGTAGGCTCAACTCTCCAGTACTTGCCTGGGGCCTGGACCTGGTAACAACTTGGACTCGTGTAATGCTCGGGCCCTTCTCTCAACCAGACCCAGCCTTTCAGGCTGGTAAAGTGTCTCTGGAATACGATCCATTAAACTGAAAAATTGATCTGCCTGGATAGCATTAAAGCCTCTTATTGTCTCAGCGGAAATGCCTTGGTAAGCATGTGCCTGCAGACTAACGGCTGGCCGCGCACCCGCTTTGGACGACCCGGGCAGCAACTCCACTGCATCTCCACCGTTCTGCCTGAACAGTGATTTCGCCAGTAAAAAAGTTCTGCCAAGCGCTAATCCGAAGAATGCTTAGGTAATTTCTGCAACCTCCTGATCGGTTTCAATTTTAGTCTTAACAACCAGGTGAGCCGCGTCCAACTACCTCTCGAAAAGATGTCTTGTCAATGGCTTTTCAGCTGTCTTGAAACTATCGAGCCCGTCAATTAACGTTACAATGCCATTAAAATCAAGCCCCCGCACGGAGGTAACTGTCTGGGCTACCTCAGACGGATCACTGGTCTGTGTTAAGGTGCCTGATGACGGCATAACATGAATATCCAACTTTGTGATTCCCGATCGTTTCTTGTCCACTCAGATTATTGCTTACAATCAATCCAGGAAAATCTGGATTGGCAGTTTTGTTAATTCAAGCAGGCAACACTGGACTACAACAGAGAGTCGATAGGTACATAATCAAATGATTTCTCTGGTTCCTAGTGAATATAGCGACAAGGACGAATTTATGCAGCGCTGGATCGACACGCTGGTGAAGGTTGGACGCTACACTAAAGGTGTTGAGCGTTCCTATGACCTTGGCAAAACCTGGGATGAGGGAACTTTTCTGATGGAATACAATCGAGCTGAGTAAAAGTTGCCAGGTGATATGATTGCCACAACAGACTGCCGGCCATAGAAAAGGATGATCGACGGAGCAGCCTCTAACATCACATTTCTTCTACATAACATAAGGTCGCATCAATCAATGAGCAAAAACGTCGAGAATAAAGCTCTCGAGATATTTACTCCCATGCCTTTATTGCACAATGCTTCTGTTTTCCCTGGGGTCTTCTGCCAATGACCAGAATTTAGATCTGTCTGAGCAGCAGTTCAAAATGCCGAAGTTGCCTTTGCAAAGACCATAGCAGATCGAGACCTTTCGGCTTTTGAATCCTTCGTCTCGGACGAAGTAGTCTTTTTTCTGGGCAAAAACAGACCCGCGGCAGGGAAAAAATCTCCTTCCTCTGGGCTCCCCTGTCTGACGGTGAAATAGCGCCATTCTCCTGGCACCCCGAAACTGTTGTCGTTCTGGAATCCGGGAATCTTGCACTCAGCACCCCTCCTGTGACCAAGGAGCGAGAAAAGTGTATTAAACTACGCGTCAATATGGGCCGGGAAGAGCAAGGCGTCTGGCGTGTCATCTTTGACAAAGGTAAGCGGATTTGCAAATGGGATCCCCAGACTGGAAGTTAATCCAGCACAAACAAGTCAGATTACTTGTTAACTCCTCCTAAGTTAAAACAGCCCAACTATATGTCTATCGGCATCCACACTGATGGACTCCGAAGCAGGTGATCGAGGTAAGCCAGGCATGGTCATTATTTCGCCGCAGACTACCACGAGGAATTCTGCGCCAGTGGCAAGCCTGATTTCCCGTATGGGAACCTCATGTCCGGTAGGTGCGCCAAATAACTGTGGATCAGTGGAGAAGCTGTACTGTGTTTTGGCCATACAAATAGGATAGTGGCCGTATCCCTCTCGTTCGAATCTTGCAAATTGAGCCCTGATCTTCTTGTCCGCAATGATATCTTCGGCCCCATATATTGTTCTGGCTATATGCCTGGTTTTGTCCCAGAGCCCCATATTACTGTCGTAGAGAGTTCTAAATTGTGAGTGTTGGTGTTCCATCATTTCAAGCACATGCTCAGCCAACTCTTTTGCACCTTCACCACCGTTTTCCCAGTGTGAGGCAATAATGCAATTGACGTTAAATTCCTGGCAGTGGTCCTTAATAACCTGATGTTCCGCCGCGGTATCGCACTGGAACGCATTGATCACAACGGTTAACGGCACACCAAATTGGCCAATGTTGCGAATATGTTGTCCGAGATTGCTACAACCCGCCAGCAGTGCCTTTGTATTTTCCTCAGTGAGGCTCGACTTAGCGACACCACCATGCATTTTCAGTGCCCGTGTTGTAGCAACGAGTACCACCGCATCAGGCTGCAGACCCGATTTTTGACATTTGATATTGAAAAACTTTTCAGCACCCAAGTCTGCTCCGAAACCGGCTTCTGTTACTACAAAGTCAGCAAGTTTTAAGGCCGTTTTTGTCGCAATTACAGAATTACAGCCGTGAGCAATGTTTGCAAATGGGCCACCATGCATGAGTGCAGGATTGTTTTCAAGCGTCTGGACAAGGTTTGGCTGGAACGCATCTCTTAACAAGGCGGTCATAGCGCCCTCGGCTTTTAATTCCCTCACTTTCACCGGAACACGCTTGCGCGTATAACCCACTGTGATATTGCCAATTCGTGTTTCCAGATCTTCGAGGTCCGAAGCCAGACAGAATATAGCCATGATCTCGGAAGCGACAGTAATATCAAATCCTGATTGTCTTGGGATACCATTAGCGGGCCCGCCCAGGCCACTGGTGATTTCACGGAGTGAGCGATCATTCATATCGACAACCCTGCGCCAGGTAATTCTTCGGGGATCGATACCAAGGTCATTGTCCCAGTGGATGTGGTTGTCGATAATTGCAGCAAGCAGGTTGTGGGCCGCGCCTATGGCGTGAAAGTCACCCGTGAAATGCAAATTAATGTCTGCCATGGGGATGACCTGCGCATAACCACCTCCAGCGGCCCCACCCTTCATGCCAAAGCAAGGACCGAGACTCGGCTCTCTCAGACATATCATTGCATTCTTTCCAATATTACAAAGCCCATCACCAAGACCTACCGTTGTGGTGGTTTTGCCTTCGCCCGCAGGAGTGGGAGATATAGCTGTCACCAATATTAATTTGCCGTAAGACTTATCTTTAAGCCCATCAATGAAGGAGTAACTTATTTTCGCTTTGTCATGCCCGTATTGAATGAGTGCTTCAGCCGGAATACCAATTTTCTCTGCTATCTCAACAATCGGTCGCTTGTCAGCCTTTTCCGCAATTTCCAGATCTGAGAGTGACACTGGATCCTTTGATTTCTTTACGGTTTTTACTTCAGCCATGATGGATAGCCCTGCAAAGTACAAATAGGCGGCGGAGTCTATCACTAACTCTACGGCACATAAAATACCTCTATAGGCATTAATTAACTGGAGACGAATGTCTTCGGCTTTTGGTCGCTATTTCATGTCGTTTTTAGTCGCTCGGAAGTCGTTTTTGTGGGTACTTCTGGCTTGTTTTTGGCGCAAACTCGCCGAATCGGCGCTGGTGGCAGACTGGAATGATAGGTGGATGGCAGTAATGCTGCTTCATTACTTTTTTTATTTGCGATTGAGTTTAACGAGAACAATATGAGCGAAGGGTCTCGCAGGAAAAGGAGCGGAGGACGTGGTGCCAGAAGGGCGGCCAGAGCAGCACCTGTAATAGCAGCGCGCCCCTTCATAGATCGTAAAATTCCTTATTATGAATTGCTTGATGAGAGTGGTCTCGCCCTGATTGAAGAAAATGCGGATACTGTTCTGCAGGAGATTGGCATTGAGTTTAAAGAATTTCCCCAGGCTCTCGCTTTATTTAAGGAGGCCGGCGCTGATATAGAGGGAGAACGAATCAGATTTCCCCGCGGTTTGTGCCGGTCAATCATTCAGGCATCCGCACCAACTGAATTTACGCAGCATGCGCGCAATTCTGAGCGCAGTGTCATCATCGGAGGAAAACGAACAGTACTGGTTCCTGCCTATGGTTCTCCCTTTGTGAGAGACCTGGATCAGGGGCGTCGTTATGCAACCATAGAAGACTTTCGAAATTTTGTGAAATTGGCTTATATGAGCCCCAATCTCCACCATTCTGGGGGCACAATCTGCGAGCCTGTTGATATTCCGGTAAACAAGCGGCACTTCGATATGGTTTATAGTCATATCAAGTATTCCGACAAACCCTTCATGGGATCGGTGACAGACCCAGCGCGTGCCCAGGACACGGTTGACATGGCCAAATTCGTTTTTGGTGATCAGTTTGTTGAAGAGAATACGGTCATAACAAGTCTAATCAATGCAAATTCTCCCATGACCTTTGATGCGACCATGCTCGGAGCTGCCACAGTTTATGCTGAGCATAACCAGGCAACGATGATTTCACCCTTTGTTCTGGCTGGCGCCATGTCGCCAGTCACTATCGCCGGTACCGCAACGCAGATCTTGGCCGAGGCGCTCGCTGGTATGGCCTACATACAGTTAGTCAAGCCTGGTGCACCCGTGATTTTTGGCACATTCGCCTCCGCAATTTCGATGCAGTCAGGCGCACCTACTTTTGGTACTCCTGAACCAGGCAAGGTGATTTACGTGGCCGCTGCCTTAGCTCGCCGCCTTGGTGTCCCCTTCAGGAGTGGTGGTGGCTTATGTGCCTCAAAAATTCCAGATGCCCAGGCTGCTTACGAATCAGCAAATACATTGCAGGTTGCTGCTCACGCAGGCGTGAACTTCATGTTGCATACCGCGGGCTGGCTGGAGAGCGGACTCACCATGGGCTATGAGAAATTTATCCTTGATTGTGATCAGGCTGGCATGTTAAGTGTGTTTCTCTCTGGCATCGATCTTAGTGAAAATGGGTTGGCCATGGATGCGCTTCGTGAAGTAGGGCCAGGCTCACATTTTCTTGGTGCCACTCACACCCAGGCAAATTTCGAGACCGCCTTTTATCGGTCAGAAACCGCTGACAACAACAGTTTTGAGCAATGGCAGGAAGAGGGATCTCAGGATGCCGCACAACGTGCGAATGCTCAGTGGAAGAAGATGTTAAACGAATATCAGGTGCCGCAGTTGGATCCTGCTATTGATGAAGCATTGATGGAATTTGTGACCAGGCGTAAGGCTGAATTCGCAGACAGAGACTATTAGGAATCCTCTGCTTAGGGAAATGAGCAAAACTGATCAGAGTATTACCTGCAAGCGTTAACTGGATTATTTTGGAGTACCACTATGAGCGACGCGAAAGATGATTTTGATGAAGAAGAGATTATTCTCTCGGAATTGAGTGATAACGAATTAGTTGATCAGATGCACGATGATCTTTATGACGGTCTCAAGGAAGAAATAGTGGAGGGCACCACCATTCTGCTTGATCGCGGCTGGTCTGCCGAAACAGTGCTGAATAAAGCCCTGGTTGGTGGAATGCAGATAGTCGGTGTTGATTTCCGTGATGGCATTTTATTTGTTCCCGAAGTCTTGTTGGCAGCCAATGCCATGAAAGGCGGAATGGGTCTCCTGAAGCCAATATTGTCGGAGAGTGGTGTTGAACCAATTGGCAAAATGGTCATAGGAACAGTTAAAGGTGACATCCACGATATCGGCAAGAATCTGGTGGGCATGATGATGGAAGGCACAGGCTTTGAAGTCATTGATATTGGCATCAATAATAGTGTTGAGGCGTATTTTGCTGCGCTCGAGGAACACAATCCCGATATTTTGGGCATGTCGGCACTGCTGACAACCACCATGCCCTACATGAAGGTAGTGATTGATGAAATGGTGTCGCAGAAAATACGTGACGACTATATCGTATTTGTTGGCGGTGCACCGTTGAATGAAGAATTTGCCGAGGCTGTGGGAGCAGATTGTTACTGTCGTGACGCAGCGCAGGCAGCAGATCTTGGGCCAACGATGGTTCACAATCGCCGTGTGCCTCGTGGCTCATAAAATAAAGATGGCCTTAACCGTTGATCTCGGACCGAATGGTTCGGCTGATGTGAAGCACCCGTCAGAGCGTGTATTGATAATTGCCTGCGGTGCACTGGCTAAGGAAATTACCGCGTTAAAACATCTTAATAACTGGGATCAGCTTGATATTCAGTGTATCGATTCAAAATTACATTTTCGACCTGCCCTCATTCCCGGAAAATTGCGTGAACAAATAGAACGGTATCGCAATGAGTACAAAAAAATATTTATTGGTTATGCCGATTGCGGAACAGCGGGTGAAATAGACCAGATTGTCAAGGAAGAAGGAATTTCCCGACTTCCAGGAGCCGATTGTTTTGCCTCCTTTGCCGGGCTTGAGCGGTTTGCAAAGCTTGCCGAAGAAGAGCCAGGTACTTTTTATCTGACAGATTTCCTAACCCGCCATTTTGATTCTATGGTTATTGGAATGCTTGGGCTGGATAAACATCCTGAGCTCAGAGATGCCTATTTTGGCAACTACAAGCGTCTGGTATACCTCTCACAGATCAGGGATAAGGAACTGATGAAAGCAGCGAAAGCAGCAGCGATTAGACTGGATTTGTCCTTTACTCATATACATAGTGGCTATGGCGAGCTGGAACCCTTCATGGCAGCCGAGCTAATACCCATGGTTCCAATGGATTCAGGCGATGATCAAGAAAATTCTAATTTACTGGCGTGATATTCCTTCTCAGGTTTTGTTCCAGCGAGGCCGCAAACGCGAAAAGGTCATGTTGAGTACACGATTTCAGGAAGCGATTGATAGATCAGCAATGCGTGCTGGAAAGGGCGGAAGTGAAGTGTATATCGCTGAGTGGCGACGTGAAATCAGCAAAGTAGAATCCAGCGATGATCTGAAGCAACTGGCTCAGTTCTGCGCACAGGAATTGGAAAAAGAATATTCTGACGATGCTCTAGTGGCGCTTATTAAAAGCCACGGTGTACGTGATGCGTCTGTAGCTGGCCCGATATGTACTTCATGAGGCATTGGTCAGTTCGTCATGCCCGTAAGCTGAAGCAGGTTTATGTCATGCTTGAATTTGTATTGGTCAAACTTGCCCCTGTGATATCAAAAATCGGCTATCAACGGCTTGAAGGACCCATATTTGCGTTTGAAAAGGCCTTAAAGGGTGTGCTGCTTGATTCCCAGAGTTGCGGTCAATGTGTCGTTGGTTCAACGGGTATGTCCTGCCCAATGAACTGCCCTAAGGCGCTTCGTAATGGTCCCTGTGGTGGTGTTAGACAGAATGGTAAATGTGAAATTGAACCAACGATGACCTGCGTATGGTTGATGGCCTGGGAAGGTAACAAACGTATGGCTGAAAAAATTCATTCTATTCAGCTCATTCAACCAGCCATTGATAATAGACTTATGGGAACCTCTGCCTGGTTACGTGAAGTACGCCAGCGCGTTTCGGAAATGGAAAAGGGGGTATTGTCATGATCTTTGATGATGAACCTTTGATTCTAGGTGAAAACCTCCCCATCAAGCCTGGACATGATTCACCGGGGCGACTTGAGCGAGTGTTAAGGTCAGAGACGTTTGCCGTAACGACAGAAATTTCACCGCCAGACTCTGCAGAATCGCAGGAAGTTTTTGATCGGGCAGCAGTTTTTGATGGCTATGTGGATGCGATGAATGCCACCGATGGCTCCGGAGCAAATTGCCACATGTCGAGTGTTAGCATGTGTTCCCTCCTAACCCGCCTGGGATACTCAATGGTGATGCAGGTATCCTGCCGGGATAGAAATCGGATAGCTATTCAGGGTGATGTATTAGGTGCTTCGGCGATGGGGGTTTCTAACATCCTGTGTTTGACCGGGGATGGTGTTGAAACCGGAGATCATCCAGAGGCTAAGCCCGTATTTGACCTTGATTGTATGGCTGCACTCTCAATGGTGAGAGGCATGCGTGATAATTCCGAATTTTTGAGCGGTCGAAAATTAACAAGCCCACCCAAGGTATTTTTGGGTGCGGCAGCAAACCCCTTTGCGCCACCGCTTGATTATCGTCCACTCAGATTGGCAAAAAAAATTGCTGCCGGTGCTCAGTTTGTACAAACGCAATACTGTTTCGATATCGAACGATTTAAAAAATATATGGCTGATGTGAGGCGTGAGGGCCTTGATAAAGAAGTATTTATTCTGCCCGGCGTTGGTCCCTTAGCCTCCGCGAGAACCGCTGAGTGGATGAGAAATAATGTTCCGGGTGTGCATATACCCGACATGGTGATAAAGAGGTTAAAGAATGCCTCTGACCAAAAGGAAGAGGGGATTAGGCTCTGTATTGAACTGATTCAGCAATTGAAAGAAATTCAAGGCGTCCACGGGGTTCACATTATGGCTTATCGCCATGAGCACAGGGTCGCCGAGGTAGTAGAGCGCTCCGGTGCCCTGGGAGATAGGACTCCTTGGCATCCAGGTAGAGCGGAACAATTAAAGCTAACTGCTCAGGCTGTTATGAATGAGCAATTTGTACTAGATGCAAAGACAGCATCCATTTTGGAGGTAAGGTAGTGACAGAGGTAGTATTGAGTTCTCCAACCCGGGAAGTACACATCGGTTTTGATCAGCCATTCGTAATAATTGGTGAACGTATCAATCCAACGGGTAGAAAAATTTTATCCGAAGAAATGAAGCGCGGTGACTATTCACGAGTCGAACGGGATGCAATTGCCCAGGTTGAGGCAGGTGCCCACATGTTGGATGTTAATGCCGGAATCCCCCTGGCGGATGAACCCGCCATTCTTGCAGAAGCCATTAAGCTGGTCCAGTCAGTCACCAATGTACCGCTGAGTATTGACTCGTCCATTGTTGCGGCGTTGGAATCGGGTCTTGCTGTTTATCAGGGCAAGGCATTGGTGAATTCGGTAACAGGGGAGGAGGATCGGCTGGAGACAGTATTACCCCTGGTTGCGAAATATGGTGCTGCCGTGGTCGCGATCTCCAATGATGAAACAGGGATTTCAGAAGATCCTAACGTGCGATTTGAAGTCGCCAGAAAAATTATTGAACGAGCAGCAGATCATGGTATTAAGCGTTGTGACATCCTTGTTGATCCTCTGGTCATGCCAATTGGTGCCATCAATTCTGCAGGATTGCAGGTGATGCATCTGGTGCGCCGATTGCGCGATGAACTTAAGGTGAACACAACCTGTGGTGCATCGAATGTTAGTTTTGGTCTTCCAAATAGAAATGGTGTAAATAGCGCCTTTCTAACAATGGCAATGGCTGCGGGAATGACTTCTGCCATCACCAGTCCACTCCATGCAGAGGTGATGCAGGCGGTTTTGGGAGGC
>JAPKEK010000450.1 GCA_028822125.1 Pseudomonadales bacterium
CTTCTCAGGTGTGATTCGCGGTATTCGGGTAGTTCGGATTCCATTTTTTTACTCTGTTTTGGTCCTTCGCTTTGCGAAGGACTAGATCTCTCCGCTTCGGTCGAGATGACAGGGGTGGGTTGCATGGCTCGCTCCGGTCGAGATGACAGGGGTGGGGCGAGGTGATGGCCGCGGTCCGGGTGACACGACATGCTAGAAGTAGCCTTCTTGTTTTTTCTTTTCCATGGAGCCAGAGCTATCTTTGTCGATCGCCCTGCCCTGGCGTTCGCTGGTTCTTGCTTCGAGTAGCTCCAGCAGGATCTTGGGTAAGTCGTCGGCGTCGGATTCGACGGCGCCGGTTAGCGGGTAACAACCCAGGGTTCTGAAGCGGACGCGTTTTGTTTGTATTTTCTCGCCGGGAAATAGCTTCAACCGGTCGTCGTCGACGAGCATTAGCATGCCGTCACGCTCAACGACTGGTCGCTCCGCTGCATAGTAAAGCGGCACAATGGGGATCTCTTCTCTGTAGATGTACTGCCAGATGTCCAGCTCTGTCCAGTTCGAAATCGGGAAAACACGAATGCTTTCGCCGGGGCTTTTCCTGCCGTTGTAAAGGTTCCAGAGTTCGGGTCTCTGGGTTTTTGGATCCCAGCGATGTGCATTATTTCTGAAGGAGAAGACGCGTTCTTTTGCCCGGCTTTTTTCCTCGTCGCGTCTGGCGCCACCAAAGGCTGCATCGAAACCATATTTGTCCAGCGCCTGGATCAGCCCCTGGGTTTTCATGACGTCTGTATGCAGGGAACTGCCATGGTCAAACGGGTTGATGTTTTTCTCGACCCCCTCGGGGTTGATGTGAACAATCAGATCCATGCCGGTTTGCTCCGTAATCCTGCCACGGAACTCATACATGGCCTGGAACTTCCAGCGTGTGTCCACATGCAGTAAAGGGAACGGTGGTTTGCTGGGGTAAAAGGCTTTTTGCGCCAGGCGAAGCATCACCGACGAGTCTTTGCCAATGGAATACATCATGACGGGGTTTTCTGATTCTGCCATCACCTCGCGGATGATGTGAATGCTCTCGGCCTCGAGTCGGTCCAGGTGGGTCATATCCATGTTGTTCTCAACTGTTTTTTTGCGGGCAACTGTTACCGGTTGAACGGATTGTTGGTTGTAGGCGGTCAGGGCAATGGTGGCGCTGCCACCGTCAGCCAATTCGATCGTGTGTTGGCTTGATTCAGAGACCAATTCTTTCGCTACCCTTGCGGCCTCACCGTGTGGCCAGATAAGCAGTGGTTTGTTATAGCTGATGGATAATGCATCCAGGAATTTCTTGAGGTCACCGGCTTGTGGAGACCGCTCACAGAACATCCATTTGCGTCCAAATCGGCCGTCATTGGCCATCAGCGCATGACTACGGGCGTTTTTATGTGATTGGATAACAAGCGAGGGCTGGCGTTGTTTCTTTGCCTGCGACTCCAGCTGATCACGGACGAGTTTGTTCAGGCCGTGACCCGCTTCGTCCTTTACTCCCTCAGGCTTAATCGAAGTGGGTACTAACTTACCTTCATTAATTGCGCGCTCGGCGGTGCGGAGTGAGATGTCGGGGTGTTGGGTCTGCAGGTGGGTTAATAGCAACTGGCTATCCCACAGGACCGGGCTGCCCGCTCTGTCTGGCAGGTTGTGGAAAGCACTGTCTGGAAGTGTCAGGGACATAGGGGTTTTATATGACGCGATTTGTCTATATTACAGAATTATTCTGATTTGTCATATGTATTTTATATTTTTACATATTGCGACAGTAAAGATGAGTTTTCGCCGTAGTGGCGACTATGTCGCCGTGAGTCGGGATGAAGGGCGCGCGGTACTATGGAAAGCTGATGAGGTGGTAACCGAAGTGACAGTGACGGGCTCTTATAGTCGTGAGAGCATCAATTTTAGATTTTGGCGCCATGGGGTGGGCTCTATGCCTACCAGTTTGGCCAGCTTATTGTTGTCCAGGACACTATAGGCAGGCCTGGCTGCCGGGGTGGGGTAATCTTCAGTGGTGATGGGGTTTATGGGGATTGACTTGGATAGGCGGCCTGCTTCCAGCGCTTCCTTCTGGATTGCCTTTGCAAATTCGCACCAGGTGATGTTTCCTGCATCGGTCCAGTGGTAGATACCGGCGGTAAACAGGTCGTGATCTGCGATCTGCCAGATCGTTTCAGCCAAACCGCGTGCGTAGGTGGGTGCGCCACGTTGGTCATCAACTACGCCAAGCTCATCCCTTTCGCGCATTAGGCGAAGCATGGTCTTCACAAAATTGCTGCCGTGCTCACTGTATACCCAGGCTGTGCGAATGATCATGGTGGATTCGGGGGCTTCTTTTAGGGCCGCAAACTCACCAGCCAACTTGCTCTGCCCGTACTCTCCCAGCGAGCCGGTTGCGTCGCCGGGCAGGTATGGGGTTTGTTTCGTACCGTCAAATACAAAGTCGGTGGAAAGGTGAATGAACTGCGCGCCACGGGCATGGGCGTATTTAGCCATACACCTGACAGCTTCTTCATTCACCAGCTGTGCCTGTTGCGGTTCTTCTTCTGCTTTGTCTACTGCGGTGTACCCGGCGACATTGATGATGAGTTCGGGCTTCTTCTTTTCAAGGATTGTGGTTACCTGGTCAGGGTCAGACAAGTCGCAGGTATCCCGATCAATGAACGTCGGACGTTTGTCGGCAGGTTTCGTGTCGCGCAATGACTGTGCGAGCTGACCTGATGAACCAAAAATTAGAATACTCATCAGGTTAGTTTATCGGCACTTCGTGAGTAAGTTAAGAATAAAGCATAGAGCTTCTGCCAATACCGACGTAATTCAAGCCGTAGTCCGCGCAACGTTGTGGACTGTAAAGATTGCGGCCATCAAAGACGGTTTTTGATTTCAGCTGATTACTCAGCCGACGAAAATCAGGTTGCTTGAACTGGAGCCACTCAGTCCAAGCCCCAGAAGGCAAACGTTTTACCGCTGAGATCACGCCCAAATTGGGCAACCACCTTGTCAACAAGCACCAATTGTTGGGGTTGGTTTCTGCGCTCAACCGCTTCGAATATCGTTTCTTGTAATCCCGCCTGACCCGCCATATTGATCATCGTCCGGACGTCTTTCGGGAAGCAAGAGCCACCATAACCACATCCCGGATAGATGAACGAGGGGCCAATTCGTGCGTCAGAACCAATTCCACGGCGCACGTTTTCGACATCC
>JAPKEK010000451.1 GCA_028822125.1 Pseudomonadales bacterium
GGCGGGTCGCCCGAACAGGGTATCTTGTCCGCCGCCTGCGCGCAGATTGGCCAGTACTTATCCCTACCCATGGGGACGGGTTGCGGGATGTCTGATTCAAAGATACCGGATTTCCAGGCTGGCTCTGAGCACGGCTACAATGCCGCAGTTGCAGCCCTGTCCGGCGCTAACGTCATCTACGAGGCCGCCGGTATGTATGCCAGCCTGCTTGGGACCTGCCCGGAGAGTTTACTGCTGGACAATGACATACTCGGCGCCTGCCTGCGCATGGTAAAAGGCGTGACTGTGAATACAGAAACCCTGGCCTTTGATGCCCTCAAAGAAGTCTGTCTGAATGGTCCTGGACATTATCTGGGTACTGACCAGACCCTGAGCGTGATGCAGACAGAATACATCTACCCTGAATTTTCCAACCGCCTGAGCCCCAACGACTGGGAAGATGCCAACAGACCAGACCTATTGACCGGGGTTATTGCACGTAAAAAGGAGATCCTCTCCAGTCATGTGCCACGACATATCAGCGATGAAGTCGATGCAATGATTCGCGCCCAGTTCCCCATTTTCTTAAGTCGGGAAGCCATGGGCCGTGGTTAACCCAGGATCACGCGACAACTTATGAAATCACATACGCAGGTGGTCATCATTGGTGGCGGCTCACTTGGTATCAGTCTGTTATATCATCTAACAAAAGAAGGCTGGACCGACCTGCTACTGATTGAAAAAGGTGAATTGACCAGCGGTTCCACCTGGCATGCTGCCGGACTCTGTTCCCACTTTATCGGCAACATGACGGTTGCCAAAATTCACGACTATTCAATCCGCTTGTACAATGAAATTCTGCCGGAGGAAACCGGTGAGGAATCCAGCTTTCACCAAACCGGGAGTATCCGCATAGGTTACAGTAGACTGGAGGAAGAGTGGTTCCGCAATCTCGAAAGTCGCGCTAAAAACGTCCCCTGTGAATTTAATATCATCAGTCAGGCTGAAGCTCAAAATTTGCATCCGTGGGCTAACTTTGACAAAGCCCGAATCATCGTCAGCACCCCTAATGATGGTCATGTAGACCCAACCTCGGTAGCCATGCCCCTGGCTCAACTGGCCCGTTCTAAAGGAGCTGAAATCAGTCGATTCAACCGGGTCCTTGAAATTAACGCCCTGGCCAGTGGCGAATGGCAGGTAGTCACTGAAAAAGGAACGATCGTCGCCGAACATGTGGTCAATGCAGCGGGTTGTTTCGCACCCGAAGTAAGTGCCTTGCTGGGTATTAGCCTGCCCATCGTTAATCTGGAGCACCAATACCTGGTTACCGAAAACCATCCGTCGTTGGAGAATACCGCAACGGAATTACCCGTACTGCGCGATTCGCACTGCAGCGCTTACCTGCGTCAGGAAGCCAACGGCCTGCTCATCGGACCTTATGAGACGTATGGCAGTAAACCCTGGGCTCTGGATGGCATGGACTGGAGCTTCGATCGAGAATTATTTCCGGGCGATTTGGAGCGGCTGATGCCTTTCTTAAACCGTTGTATGGATTTGATGCCCATATTCAGTGAAGTCGGAATAAAGACCGTGATTAATGGCCCTATTACCCACACACCAGACGATAATGTATTAGCCGGGCCCCAGGCAGGACTTCGCAATTTCTGGAACCTGTGCGGCTCTAGTATCGGTATTGCCCAGGGAGGACTGGGTAAGTACATGGCGCAGTGGATGGTGCACGGACAGACGGAGCTTAATATGGCCAGTCTGGACAGCCGTCGTTTTGGCGCCTGGGCTGACAGAGACTATTGCATTACCAAGGCCATTGAATCCTACGAGATCATGTATACCGCTGTCGGGGTCAATGACAATAGGCCTCACGCTCGCCTGAAGCGCATCAGTCCTCTGCATGCCCTGCTGGCTGAAAAAGACGCTGTACATAACGTCGTCCAGGGCTACGAAAAACCACTGTGGTTTAAGACCGACCTGATTCGCTCAGAACCTCCGACCTGGCAGCGCAGTCAGGCGCATGCTGCGGTTGCAGATGAATGTGCAGCAGTACGGGATTCGGCCGGCATCATTGATATATCAGGGGCTGCTAAGTTTGAAATCAGCGGCCCTGAAGCCGCGGCATTTCTGGATAAGCTGTCGTCCAACAAGTTACCCGTTAAGGATGGCCGCATGGTCCTTACTTTATTTCATGGGCCCAATGGCGGCATCATGACAGAGCAATCCATCACCCGTATCAATGAGCAACTTTTTTATCTTATTGGGCCTATAGCCTCAGAAAACCGTGATTTGCATTGGATGCAGCAACATAGCTCCGACTTCAACGTTAAAATCAATAACTGCACTGATCATCTGGGCGGTGTGTTGCTCACGGGCCCAAATTCCAGAGCCATATTACAGCAACTTACCAACAGCGATCTCTCGGCCAAGGCTTTCCCCTGGCTCAGTTGCCAGAACGTTAAAATTGATAGTGCTCAAGTGCGCATGCTGCGGGTTTCCTATGCCGGAGAGCTGGGTTTTGAATTGCACATGCCCGGTTATCAACTGGTCTCCCTCTACCAGTCACTGCAGCGCGCCGGGGTTGGCCATGGACTCAGAGATTTTGGCGGTTACGCCTTCAATTCACTTCGAATGGAGAAGGCGTACCGTGCCTGGGGCAGTGAATTTACCGAAGAAATCAGTGGCGTCGAAGCCGGAATGGAACGCTTTATCGATACCAGCCGGGAATTTATTGGTGTGAGTAGTATCCGGCAGCGTCTTGCTCAGACAAGCAGCATTCGCCTTGCCTATCTCGCCTTTGACGATGATATTGCCTGTGATTGTTTTGGCAACGAAGCAATTTACTATCAGCGAGAACTGGTTGGCCTCACCACAAGCGGTGCTTACGGTCACCGAGTAGGCTATAGCCTGGCTTTTGCTTATATCAAGCCAGAGCTGATAACGCAGGACCTCGGTCTCCAGATTATGACTTCTGCTGGTATGCGCAGTGCTCATGTAGAATTAGATGCTGCCTATGACCCCACTAACGAAAAACTTCGAAGTTGAATCAGCAAAACCTGATTAGCCGTGAATAACAGGTTAATTTTCCATTAGACACACTTACGATTAACCGTCAGCAGACCAGGGAGAATAGGAATATCCCTGCTGAAATTCCTGGTCTCCGGCGGTACTGCTCTTTATTTTGAACTTGATAGGCTTGGGCCTCGGCCCAATTTTGACCGGTT
>JAPKEK010000452.1 GCA_028822125.1 Pseudomonadales bacterium
CGCGTTTTTTTATACAAGCACCACCACGGCCTGCCTTTGAGCTTTCCGCGTATTGCCGTGGTCGTTCAAACCCAGATTCAAAGTGAGGTTTCAGGCGTCCTGTTTTCACTCAATCCAATGAATAACGACTTTGATGAAGCAGTTATTAATGCCACGTTTGGCCTGGGAGAGGCATTAGTCGCTGGCGACATCACCCCAGACAGCTGGACAGTGAATAAATTGAGCGGTGAAATTGTCAATTTCAGATTGGGTGACAAGGGTGGCAAACAGCCAGAAATTGCCAGTTTATCAAGCAAGCAAATCAATGATTTGATCAGAACCTGCACAGTGATAGAGAAATCCTATGGACAACCCATCGATCTTGAATGGGCAATTACAACCGATCAGCTTTTTATTCTACAGGCCCGGCCCATAACCACCTATATACCCTTGCCAAAGGAGATGATGACAGCCCCTGGTGAACCCAGGATCCTGTATATGGATGAAAGCCTGGCTGACGGCATCACCATCAGCGGACCGGTTACGCCACTGACCAACGATCTGTTCATGTCACTGTTCGAAATGCTTGTTCGCTATATCGATGAAGATATGACGCTCTATACCCCTGCCAGAAACGGATTCGTGTTCTGTTCTGGTATCAGAATTTATTCCAATATGAGTTATATGATGAACTGGGTGAATCCAAAGCTCATAGCGCAAAGCAAAAGACCCATCGATCAGACCTATGCGAACATCATCGAGAACAGCGACCTTTCTACCTATCGAAAAGCTATAAAGATCAAAGCTCTAGCCAAACTCAAAGCTGTGCCCATCCTACTAAAAACATTATGGGTCAGCCGAGGCCTTTTGAACGCCGTGATTAAAGCCATTTTCAGCTCACAGAGATTCCAGCGGGAATACGAAGCAGGACTGGAATATTTCAACGACTTCCTGAATCGGCCAGCACCCGATGGCTTAGTGATTGGCGAGATGCTTCGCCATTATTATCTGCCTATGGCGAAGGTGACCCTGAAGACCACTGCCCCGGCGCTGATGCTTTATGTTTTAAGAGGATCGGAGGCACTGGCTGGCCTGATCAACCAGAACTCGACTCGTCAGGTCGAACTATCAGAAGCCATCATCTCCGGCTCAGACGACATGGTGATGGAAATGGGTATTAGGATGCATGAATTAGCCATGCTTCTCGCACCCGATGCTTTACGGGATATTGCATCCCTGAATCAGGCTATCAAAGATGAAACAATTGATGGCCTTTTTCTCGATCACTGGCATGGCTTTATGACGCAGTTCGGTGCACGAGGCCCACTGGAAATGGAGTTGGCTCAACCCAAATATGCAGATGATCACCTGCTGGTATTAAAACAGCTAGCCGCAATTGCAAGGGGCTCACAGCGCTTTGATCCTCGCATCATTCATCAGCAGTTAAAAGAAAAGCGGGTCAGTGCCTACAACGAACTACTTGGTCTGCTAACCCAAAAAAAAAGAAAGAAGCTTACCAGGGCCTACAACACCCTATGCACATTTGAGCGCTCAAGGGAAATTCCAAAACATCATATCGCCCAGATTAATCAGAAAATAAGAACTTATCTGCTGGATCAGGCAGAACGCTGGCTGGCAACGGGCAGACTGACCCAACGACAGCAAATATTTGAACTGACTATTAATGAGGTTGAGCAGGCGCAAAAAAATGACCACTATGATCTACTCAAACAACTGGAAGAACGCGATAGCTATTTTGATCAAGCAAAACGCGTCAGGCACTTCCCCCATGCGATAGACTCCAGGGGTCGGATACTAAGGCCGTTAAGCGAGTCTATTGAAGGCCAACTCAGTGGCACGGCGGTATCATCAGGCATCGTATCAGGGCCGGTCAAAGTCCTTCACAATCCTTTTGAAAAGGACATCGAAGAGGGCGATATTTTAGTGGCTCATACAACTGACCCTGGATGGACCCCTCTTTTTATTAATGCCGCTGCCGTTCTGCTGGAAGTCGGCGGTGAATTACAGCATGGTGCCCTGGTAGCCCGGGAATATGGCAAGCCCTGCATTGCCGGCATCGTCAATTTGACTAGCCTGCTCACGGATGGACAAATGGTAGAGGTTGATGGCAACACCGGTAGAGTTTCTGTACTACCCCATCCAAAGGATCAGCCGTGTTAAGTGAAACGACAATGGCTGATTCCAGCGCCATTTCGCCTGCATCAAACTCGCAGCCTTTAAGATCATAAAACCAGTAAAGGCGTCTGCACTGCAATCGGCGTAGCCTGTCCCAGGATTTTAATATATGAACCCATGCAGCGACCTTCTCCCGACAATGGACTGTCTCATGATAGAGACTCGCCGAAGCTGAAATCAGGCGCAACCAGGGTAGTCCGGTTGCCAGACAGTTGCGCTTCCTGGCACGCCAGAGAACCTCAATTAGCCTGCATCTGGCTGACCTTGATCACTTATCTACCAGAGCAACCTGGTGCTCGACCGCCTATCAGGTGACTATACTGTTCAGTTGCCTATAACGTACGCAACAGATCAGAGAAGAATTCGGAACATGTCGGCGCACCCAAAAATGTCAAACGACAAACTGACGCTGGAAGAAATCCGGGCAGAAAGAAAGCGTGAGTGCGCGCTGGGCTATCGGCTTTTCGCTGCACTGAGATGGGGGACCTGGGTGATGGCCACATCAGCGCCAGGGACCCGATTCACACCGACTGCTTCTGAATGTTACCTTACGGGGCAGCTTACCAGGATGCCACGGCATCAAACCTGATACTGGTTTAAAAAGATGGTTCAACCATTGAAGGTGACGGTGCCGCAAACATGGCGAGCTATTATATTCATCACCCTATCCTCAATGCCCGACCTGAACTGGTAAGTGCAGCCCACGTTCACACGGGCTGGGGCACACCCTTCTCCTGTGAGGTGCGACCCATTGAACCTATCTCCCAGGAATCCTGTATATTCTTTGAGGATCACACCATCTCTGACGATGATGAAGTCCAGATCCAAAGTGTCGCCGCAGGCAAACGAATCGCCACTCAGCTCGCACACAACCGGGCCATTATCCTTGGTAATCATGGCCTTCTCACAGTAGCTAACATCGTAGCTGAGGCCGTTGGCAGCTTTGTACTCATGGAAAGAGTGGCCGAAGTGCATATGAAGGTCAGCAACCCGAAAGCGATTTCTGCCACCGCTGCCCGATTCTCT
>JAPKEK010000453.1 GCA_028822125.1 Pseudomonadales bacterium
CTCCGCAGGCGGTCGGCAAGAAATATCGCCAGGGCTTTGTAGAATCTTCCGGCAAATCCCGCTTCCATCTCCAGTCGTTTTTCTATTGTGGCTCTTGGCAACTCCAAGACATAGGCGTCCATCAGCGCCTTAACCGTAGCATAGGGCGGAGTTGAATCAACAAAAGAGATCTCGCCGAGGATCTCTCCTGCCCCTAGCTCGGCAATTTCGCCTATATCTTTTACGCCCACGCTTATCTTGCCATCTAGAATAATAAATAAGGATTCAACTTGTTTACCCGCAGTAATGATAACCTCACCGGGCGTAAGACTTCGGCGGTTACCTGCATTGGCCATCCATTCCACATCGCCATCATCAAGTTGACTTAAGATATACAGAGCTTTACGCATAATCTGGTCCTCTTTTCACTTGTCTTTAACTTTTATGCCTTCAACTATAACAATTGCCGCTTGGCCAGCTGTTTGAACAAACCATCTGCCGCCATAAGTTCTTCAAAACTGCCTGATTCAGCTACCTTGCCGTTATCCAAGACAAATATGCGGTCTGCATTACGTATAGTGAATAGCCGGTGGGCAATGACAATTCTAGTGATGTTTATTTGGCCAATGCTGTCCGAAACCACGGCTTGAGTACGGTTATCCAGGGCCGATGTGGCCTCATCCAGGAGTAGAATCTGGGGCTGGCGCACCAGTGCACGGGCAATCATTATGCGTTGTCTTTGGCCACCGGAAAGTGTGGATGCGCCATCGGTAACCACCGTATACATCCCCATTGGCATCGCCTCTATGTCCTCAGCCAATCCAACCAGACGTGCAGCCCGCCAAGCATCATCCACACTGGCTGAGGTATTTCCTGCAATCGTCTCAAATATACTGCCAGCATTCGGACTGCTGTGTTGTAATACGACACCGATCTTACGGCGCAAGGATTCTAGGTCCAGACCGCTTAGGCCCTTGCCGTCATAGAAAATCTCCCCTGCCTGGGCCTGTTCAAAGCCCAGCATTAATCTGAATATAGTAGATTTACCACTGCCGGAAGAGCCTACCAATGCGACGAATTCACCAGGTTTGATGTGCATGTTGATCCCTGTCAGCACATCTGGACTATCTTCTTGGTAACGAAACTTGACTTCGCTGAGTTCTATATCGCCCTCAAGGTGTTCTACCCGGTTACCTTCATTACCGGACTCCGGGATAGCATCCAGTATGGGTCGGCTGCGTTCGTACAGAGGGATAATAATAAGTGAGGAGCTTATGCTTAGCGCCAGACTAGTAAGGGCGCCGAAGAGTTGCCCAAATGCTGCATGAAAAGCAAGGAAGGTGCCTGGCGATAATGCATCAATAGTTTGAGGGTCAAATACCTGCACCAATTTAATGGCCCCGGTAAAGATGATGATATTTGCTAATACAGGAAAACCCGCATGGAATATCTGTTGGCGATTCTCCCACTTTGCGGCATATATAAACTGCTGCTTTTGTTCTGCGTATCGTCTGATCCAGGCAGCAAGCGCCCGCTGTTGGGCATTGGCTGTCCGCAATTTGCTTACGCCCATGATTAATTGCAGAACCAGGCCTTCCACGCGGCCACGCAAGCGTATACGGTTACGATCATATCGTAGTTGAAGTAAGCTAATAATAACGGTTATAACAACCGCCACGAAGATCAGAGCAATAGCTAGCAAAGCCAGGCTAGAGCTGTAATAAAACAGCAGCACCAGGCTAAACACGGAGAATATTGCGCCAAGCATTGAGCTAATTAGCACACCGGAAAGGATGCCTCGAATAGTATTAAACCCTAAGGCTCTGTCAGCTAAATCACCGGTGTTGTAGGCCTTAAAAAAACGGGTGGGCAATTTCAACAAGCGATCGAATATGGCGGATTGCAGTGTCCAATCCATGCGTCCATTGATACGCAGTAAGGCCAGCGCACGAACCAGTGTAAAGCTCGCCGTACCCAATGCTGCCATTGCCAGGGCAAACACGATCTGGTTCAACTGAGAAAATGCAGCATTGGGAATAATGTAGTCAAAAATAAGTCCCGTAGCGATTGGCGTCACAGCAGCAATGAGTCCAAGTAGCATCCCAGCCAGTAAAAGTCTGTGCAGATCTCTCCATACACCATTAAGAGCAAATTCAAAAAGCGCCCATAATCCATCAGGTTGATCGGGCAAGGGCCGGTAAAGCGCCAGCCCAATGGGGTCAAAAGATTCAGATTTGCGCCTATCTAACTTCTGGGGCGGCACATCTTGTCCGCCGGAACGGCATGAGTAACCACCAGCATGGTTGGGAATCAAGGCGCAAGCAGTGCCATCCTCCTCAAATACAATCAAGGTGCCGCTATCTTTCTTGTACCAATCATCTCTCAATATCACTTGTCGGCTGCGTATACCTAAGCGGTCAAACATAACCTCCATGGTTTTCAATGGGGCACCCTGGATTATGTGTGTTTCATTTGCCTTTCCCCAGCATGATCGCTCAATACCCAGATAGTGCGCCATCATGCGCGCCATACCGAGTTCAGGAGCCAGTCCTTCTCCAGAAGGAGACCGCTCAAAAGGGTCCTGCTTTTTAGTGCTAATAACCGTCCGTAATTGTTGGAAGGCATTAATAACGGCGTTGGTCTCTAGTGCGGCACTGCGTTCTTTTACCTCCCGCGATTGCGTAGCCCACTCTTGATGTTGCACTGCCAACCGTTCAGCCGCTTCCTGGTGAAAACGCTTCAAAACCTCTAGCAGCTGTCCGTCATCCAACAGTTCTGCTGTACTGAGGCTGTTGACTTGAGCATCATCTATGCTCTCCACCCAGGTACGCGGAGTGATTGGTATGGCTTGGGATTGTTTGCGCCCTTGATAAACTAACTGACCCGTATCGGCTTGAACCCATACAGGCGACTGGGACGCACCATATAGCCGGCTTCCTGCTTTTACAGCGGTTTGTCCACTATCTGACGCTACCTGTTCGGGCCATAGCGATATTGGCCCGGCCAATGACTCGGACAGCACTATTATCCATGGATCAATAAGCTCTATAGCTTGGGATGAAGGAAGAGAGATCAGAGATTCAAGTACAGCAGGGCGCACCTTAGCATTGATACCGCCTACCGCTATGAGTCCGTAGGCTCTTTCCGGCAAGCCGAGCAAAATACCACCTTCGGGAACCTGAAACAGGTGATGCCGGCGCCCGGCAGGCTGCCCTTGCTGG
>JAPKEK010000454.1 GCA_028822125.1 Pseudomonadales bacterium
AAAACTGGCCTCTGGAGCGACTATCGGCTGTCTTGCAGTAGCGGAGGGTTCCGGTCCGATGACTGGTAATGCCCTGGCGGCGAAACTAAAAGCGGGTAAGTTAACTGGCGTTAAGATACCGGTTGCTGATGGTGATGTTGCTGACTTTGCGTTGGTTCTGGCCAATGATGATCAAGGTCCGACAATCTGTTTGGTGGAATTGAATCAGTCAGGTGTTGTCTGTGAGCAGGTTAAAACGCTCGATCCGAGTCGATCTCACGCCTGTCTGAAGTTCGAAGGAGCGATTGCCCAGGTTGTTGGTGCGTCAGGACAGGGCTTGGCCATACTGGAATCTATCTATAACCGCGCTGCTGTTTTATTTGCTTGGGAACAGGTTGGCGGTGCCGATACGGCTCTGAATATGGCGAAGGAGTACGCCCTAGGTCGGTTCGCATTTGGCCGGCCGATTGCAACTTATCAGGCGATAAAACATAAGCTTGCTCAGGCCTATGTAAAAAACACCCTGGCGAGATCCAATTGTTATTTTGGGGCATGGGCATTATCAACGGATGCGAAAGAGTTACCCATAGCGGCTGCAACAGCTCGGGTTGCTGCTATTCAAGCGTATTACTATGCATCCAAAGAAAACATTCAGACCCATGGTGGTATGGGTTTTACCTGGGAGTTTGATTGCCAATTTCCTTATCGGCGATCAAAATTGCTGGCTATTAACATTGGCAGTGAAGCGGTATGGCAGGAGAAGTTAATCCAGGCAATTGAAAAAGATCGAGCAGCGTAGGCTGGCACCGAGGAGAAAAATATGGACTTTAATGACACGCAAAAGGAAGCAGCATTCCGAGAAGAGGCCGCTAATTGGTTAAGTGGAAATACGCCTAAGCAATCTGAACTTGAGGGCCTTGATTATATTCAACGAGCCAAACTCTGGCAGAGGCGTAAATATGATGCAGGCTGGGCCTGTATGCGCTGGCCGACAGAGCATGGTGGCCGCGGAGCAAGTGCTATTGAACAGGTGATTTTTGATCAGGAGCAAAGCAAATATGACACGCCTGATAGTATTTTCGGGATCGGTCAGGGTATGTGTGCACCGACCATGATGGCGTGGGCGAGCGATGAACAGAATAAACAGTATATGCCGGCAATTGCCAGTGGTGAGCACGTCTGGTGCCAATTGTTTAGCGAACCTGCGGGGATGACTGGGTCGTTAACGGTCAGAAAATCTGGACTTCGGGTGCACATTATTCAGATTACGGCGTACTTGTTCTGCGTACAGATCCGAATTTACCCAAGCATCAGGGGCTCAGTTATTTCTTCCTGGACATGAAGTCACCAGGAATTGAGATCAAGCCAATCAAGCAGATTTCAGGTGGTGCTAACTTTAATGAGGTGTATTTCAACGATGTGCGAATTCCCGACGCTCAGCGTCTGGGTGCTGTGGGTCAAGGTTGGCAAGTGGCACTGACAACACTGATGAATGAACGCGCGTCTATAGGCGGTGGTGGTGGTGGCGTCAATTTTGATTCGGTATTTGAGTTGGCTAGTAACATTAACGTAGATGATCAGCCAGCAATAAAAGATACCGGGGTTCGCAGAAAACTTGCAGACTGGTATGTTCAGGAAGCTGGCCTGAGGTTTACTGGCTATCGTTCCATGACCGCCTTATCAAAAGGTGAGATTCCGGGCCCGGAAAACTCCATTGGCAAATTGGTGGGTGCGCCCAAACAGCAGGATATGGCTTCTTTTGCACTTGATCTGCTGGATGCCAGCGGCATCATCTGGGATGAGGAATTGTCAGAGAGAGCGGGTTTATTTCAGGCGACTTATATGGCTTCGCCAGGATTTCGAATTGCTGGCGGAACCGACGAAATCATGGCCAATATTATCGCTGAACGTGTATTAGGCATGCCACAGGATATTAGAGTGGATAAAGGCATACCGTTCAGTGAAGTACCTACCTCGGGAAGCTAGGGGCAAATAAATGGGTTCTAAAGCGCCTTCCCGGATCCGCTGGCACAACGCGACCGACAGGAAAGGCCAGGCTACAACCGAATTCTTTATTGAGGCGCCGGATCGGGGCCTGGTGACGGGTGCGCTCTGGCAGGCTCGGGTAAATCGACATAGAACCCTGATCTGTATGGGGCATGGCGCTTCCGGTAATCGCTATCAGGCGCCCGTATCTGAATTGGCAATCAGGTTTACGCAGGAATTGGGTGTGCCGGTCCTGTCCCTGGATGGTCCGGTGCATGGTTTAAGGCAACAGGGCAAAGGCGGTAGAGAAGCATTTTTTCCACATTATCAAAGGGCTGAATGCATTGACGAAATGCGTGAAGATTGGAATATCGCCATTGCTTCGGTACGCCACTACCTAGCTCAGCCAATTGAAAATTTTGCTTATTTCGGACTTTCCATGGGTTCGATATTTGGCATTCCGTTAATCGCCAGCAGGCAGGATTTCAGGGTAGCAGCGCTTGGCTTAATCGGGGCCCGGAAAGATGCCTTGCACGGCAATGAAATTCTTGATGCGGCGCAACAGATACGCTGTCCGGTTCTGTTTTTGATGCAATTGGAGGATGAGCTTTTTGATCGTGATAGTTGTCTTAATGTGTTTGATAGTTTGTCTTCAACTGATAAACGCCTGCATGCCAACCCAGGGTTGCATCCTCAGATTCCGGCAGAGGAAATTGATTATACTTACCAGTTTATTGCTCGCCATATAGCCGGCACGGCTCAACCGAAGATTCTTGATCCAATTGCCGAATAGATCACAGCAGATAATCTCGATTGTATCTGGGCAGGTAGATTTATGGCTGGCAGGTCGCTCGTTAAGATATTTAAGGACACTCAGTGGGTCGATTGAGCTTTGTAAAGCACCTTGTGTAACCCCCTGCAGGGTTTGCTTAGAACCCGCCTAAAAGTTTCTGATTTTGGTCTGGCTGAGCACAAGGTTTGTTTAGGTCGTCGTTGTGAATGTTCAGCTACAGTTGTGCTCAAACGTTTTGTCCGTTGGTAGAGCAAACAAAGTCTGTTTTCAAATTCACCTGTCAGCGCCTGTAGCTAGACGATTTTTGATCTACTGCATTGAACGCTGCGAGGGATGATCATGTAAGGAATGATCAAGACCCTGGCCCATGAGATCGATAAAATTGTCCCTGTAGAAACGTGTTTGGCTTTCTGCGGAGATATCCTTAATGGCTTCTCCGAA
>JAPKEK010000455.1 GCA_028822125.1 Pseudomonadales bacterium
CCATGCCGGTAGAAATGTGGTTACCGTTACTGATTATGATTATAGGGTTTTATGGCTGGTTCTTAGCCCTGTGGATTCAGCGTATACGAACTGAAGTGCTGGAAACCGATGCGAACAAGGACTGGGTAATTCAGTTGGTGCAGCAGAGATGAGGTTAGCTTCTTTTTCTGAGTTTTTGCTTATGGGCGGGTACGCAGAATATGTCTGGAGTGCGTATGGCCTTACCATTACAGTGATGATTTTGATGACTTTGCATGCTGTGCTGAAATCCTCGCAGACATGGCAGAAATTGAAGTTTGCACAGGATTTGAAAACCAAAAGGGAGATGGAACCGTGAAGTTTGGTCTGATGAAAACCCATCGTCGAAACCAGTTGCTACTTGTGCTGGTGTTGATTGTGGGTGCAGGCTCTACGCTGGCTCTGGTTCTCCAGGCGCTGAATGAAAACATCAATTTATTTTATTCTCCAGCCCAGGTGATGGGCGGTGAAGCGCCCATTAATAAACGTATCAGAGCAGGTGGTATGGTTCTGATGGATAGTGTTCAGCGACCAGAGAATTCTTTACAGGTGAAGTTCCTGATAGGTGATTTGAAGTCGGCTCAGTTTCCGGTGGTGTTTGAGGGTATTTTGCCCGACCTGTTTCGTGAAGGACAGGGCGTCGTCGCAGAAGGGCGCCTTGATCAAGGGGGCGTCTTCATCGCAGATGAAGTCCTCGCCAAGCACGATGAAAATTATATGCCTCCCGAAGTTGCTCAGGTCATGGCATCGGGCAAGGTAAGTAATCTGCCGTGATTATCGAATTAGGTCATTTTGCTCTCATACTTGCCCTGGCCATGAGCTGCTGTCTGGCGGTGTTACCGGGTTTTGGGGTTTACCTGGAGAAGCCGGCTTTGATGCGCACCGGAGGGTCCCTGGCAGCCGGCATGTTTGTTTTCACCCTGGTCAGCTTCATCTGCCTGACGCTGGGTTTCGTCAGTGATGATTTCTCTGTTGCCTATGTGGCCAGGAATTCCAATAGTGCCCTGCCTGTTTATTATAAATTTTCTGCGGTTTGGGGTGCTCACGAAGGCTCCTTTCTACTCTGGTGCTTGGTTATGTCGAGCTGGACACTGGCAGTGAGCCAATTCAGTAAGCAGTTAAATGACGATATGCGCGCCCGGGTCTTGGCAGTGCTGGGCAGTCTCAGCATCGGTTTTTTCCTGTTCCTCATATTTACTTCTAATCCGTTTGAGAGGACCTTGCCGTTTTTCCCTGCTGAGGGGGCGGATCTTAACCCCTTGCTACAGGACTTTGGTCTGATCGTTCATCCACCGCTTCTTTACGTCGGTTATGTCGGTTTATCCGTGCCTTTTGCTTTTGCTATTGCCAGTCTGACCTCGGGGCAGCTTGATGCCGCCTGGGCCAGATGGTCGCGGCCCTGGACTAACGCCGCCTGGGCCTTCCTGACGGTGGGTATTACCTTAGGTAGCTGGTGGGCTTATTACGAATTGGGTTGGGGCGGATGGTGGTTCTGGGATGCGGTAGAAAATGCGTCATTTATGCCCTGGCTGCTTGCCACGGCATTGGTACATTCTCTCGCTGCAACTGAAAAACGCGGCGTGTTCAGATCCTGGACTGTATTGTTAGCCATTTCTGCATTCTCTTTTAGTCTGCTCGGTGCTTTTCTGGTCCGATCGGGTGTGTTGACTTCTGTCCACGCCTTTGCGGTAGACCCGGAGCGAGGTGTTTTCATTCTTTATTATCTGGTGATTGTCATCGGTGGCTCGTTACTGCTTTATGGCATCAGGGTAGGCAAGATGAGTGTTACGGTAGGATTTGGCTGGATGAGTCGCGAGAGCTTTATTCTTGCTAATAATCTGATCCTGACCGTATCTGTGATCACAGTGTTACTCGGGACTATTTATCCTTTGATCTATGAATGGTTCATGTCGGGGCAGAAGATCTCAGTTGGGCCGCCGTATTTTAATATCGTGTTTGTACCCCTAATGTTACCGTTGATTGCATTGATGGCAATGAGTGGCTTTTCGCGATGGCGTAAGACGGCCGCTGGGATTCTTTTGCGCAATCAGCCCTTAAGGCTGCTGATGAGTCTGGGGATGACGATAGTTTGCTGCTTTCTGGCTTCGACCTGGAATCTCTGGTTCCTGTTCGTTTCGCTTCTTTGTTTCTGGTTAATCGTTAATTTGCTGGCAGATGCTAGATATCGCGTGGGCAGTCGCTGGTTTGCAGGTCTCTTGAAGCAGACGCCTTCCTACTACGGTATGTGGATGGCACATACAGGCATTGCCTTGAGTGCACTGGGCATTGTAACCACAGTGATCCTGAGTGAGGAAATTGACGTATTGATGTCGCCTGGAGACAAGCAGCAGATGTCTGGATACGAGATCACTTTCCAGGGAGTGAAAAGGGTGATGGGCCCCAATTACAGTGCTGATAGAGGCGTTATAGAGGTTAGAAGGCAAGGCGAACTGGTCGAGATGCTCTATCCAGAGAAAAGGCTGTACGCAGCCTCGCAGAACGTCATGACCGAAGCCGATATCAGTGTCAGCTTCTGGCGGGATGTGTATGTTGCGCTGGGCGAGCCTATCGGCAATCAGGCCTGGTCGGTACGAGTCCATGTGAAACCATTGGTGCGTTGGATCTGGCTGGGTGGGATCCTGGTAGCCTTAGGCGGTTTTACGACGATTTTGGATAAACGCTATCGACGGCTGAAAGTAGCCCGGCAGCTGCAGTCCGGACCAGAGGCATCCGTGCAGGCAAGCCTGGCATGATAGTTGATAAACGATTCCTCATGCCGCTGCTTGGTTTTCTTCTGTTAGTGACCGTCCTGGCTTTGGGTTTCAAGTTACCAGATCCCCATCTGTTACCATCACAGATGCTCAACAGGCCCTTACCCGCATTTAATCTGCCGCGATTAGGTGATCCTTCAAAAACTTGGAGTGAAAAAGATCTCTACGGTAAAGTGAGTCTGTTGAATGTCTGGGCAACCTGGTGCCCGAGTTGTGTTCACGAGCACCCCCAGCTGATGCGTATCAGTCGTGAGGAAGGTATTTCAGTTTTCGGCATCAATTACAACGACGATACAGCAAAAGCACTGGCCTGGTTGCAGCGTTATGGTGACCCATTTCAACTTAATATTGCCGATCATGATGGTCAGCTGGCAATTGATCTAGGTGTCTATGGCGCCCCCGAAACCTTT
>JAPKEK010000456.1 GCA_028822125.1 Pseudomonadales bacterium
TATCTCAAGGCCCTGGATACTGGACGGGTGATACAAGCCGCGGATACGCTGGGCGCAGCTCAATGCATGCTCGACCAGGCAGTAGCCTACGCAAACCAACGGGAACAATTCAACCGGGTTATCGCTTCATTTCAAGCTGTTAAACACATGTGTGCGGAAATGGCAGCTAACCTTGAACCCTGTCGCTCGATGATCTGGTATGCAGGGCATGCCTTGCAGACGGTACCCGAAGAAGCACCCTTAATTGCATGCCACGCAAAGGCTCATCTGGCCGAGGTGGGCAGATTTGTAGCAAAAACCGCGACCGAAGTGCACGGCGGCATGGGTTTTACAGACCTTGTTGGCCTGCATTACTGGTTTAAGCGCATCGGCTGCAACCGCCAGTTATTAGGTTCACCCGAGCGCTTACGCGAGGACGCAGCCAGGATTCAGTCTCTAGCTTGAACCAATTGTTCGATCATTGATTAACCTATGATCATGGTTCAGAGAAGATTAGGGCGAAACGAGACATCCTTGAGATGAACGGGATTGAATAATCCCAGATTCATGGCTAACCTTGCTTCATGAAAAACTCACTGTCCGTTGCTTTGTACCCTGCCCTGCTGCTCGGATTGTTAACGCTGCCAATCAACCTAAAAGCCGAGCAAATACTCAGCCCCTGTAACCCCGACGAAAACACACGCCTGCTACAAATAGAAGCCGACAGTTTATGCGCCCGACTAACGGTTCCAGAATCGAGACAAAGGCCGGGGCAACGTTCTATTGAACTCAGGGTCATTGTCCTGCCAGCAACAGGAAAAACAGTGCACGCAGACCCCATCGTGCTGCTGGCGGGCGGTCCAGGACAGGCTGCTGCAGAACTTGGGCCTTATTTTTTTACGCTCTACCCGGAACTGCGGAAAAAAAGAGACATCCTGCTGATTGACCAAAGAGGCACTGGAGAATCCAACTCAATGGCCTGTGAACAGGAACTCAAGCCCCTGCAGAGTTTCGAGTTATCCGGCGTTACCGCTACCGAATACTATATGGATGCTTTAAAGCAGTGCTTGAATTCGCTTGATGCCGACCCGGCTCAATATACAACGCCTATTGCCATGGATGATCTGGAATATATCAGGGAAATTCTGGGCTACCCACAACTGAATCTGTTCGGTATTTCCTATGGAACCCGAGCCGCACTTGTTTATCTCAGGCGGCACCCGACCTCAGTACGCAGTATGATACTGGATGCTGTGGTGCCGATGGACATGCTGGTTCCTGAGCACATAGCGACAGATGCAGAATCGGCTTTTGCCACCGTAATCGCCGACTGCCAAGCCCAGCCAGCTTGCAATCAGGCCTTTCCTGATATCATCACCAAGCTGGAAGTGGCCGTTAACCGACTGTCGAAGAACAGAGAAAAATTAGCCCTTGTTCACCCCAAATCTGGAGAAACCTACCAGATTGAAGTTGACCCCTTGCTCATCAATCGGATCATTCGCGGCGCGATGTATGATAGAAATCTTCGCCAATTGTTGCCGCTAGCCATAGATGAAGCCTCGCAGGGAAGATTACAACCCATTGCCACCATAGGCTTTTTGCTTAATGGTGACAACGAAGTTGGCAACATCAGTCTGGGTATGCAAAATTCAGTTCTGTGTTCTGAGGACATGCAACGGGTCTCGACTCAATTGGATAGCCGCCACTTTGACAACATCCTATTCAGCATGCTCAGGTCCGCCTGTCAGTTCTGGCCAAATAACCCGGTTGCTGAAGATTTTTTCAGCCCTGTCGTTTCGGATACGCCTGTTTTCCTGGCATCAGGCGCCCTGGATCCTGTCACACCCCCAAAGTATGCAGAAAAAGCAAAACAGACGCTGACCAATGCCATTCATGTTGTGGTTCCTGGTGCCGCCCACGGGGCAACCAGGCTGGGCTGCATGCCGGATCTTCTGCTGGAATTTCTGGATGATCTCAACCCGCAGGGTATCGACGCAGACTGTGCCACTGAGATTAAAGCGCTCCCCTTCTTTACCAGCAACTCGGGGCCTTTTCAGATGACTTCAATGAGCGATGAGACCAGCAGTGATTGAAATTGACAATATCAGTAAACGTTTCGGCGAGATTCAAGCCATCAAGGAAGTCTCTCTGCAAGCGCCTAACGGAAAAATCACCGGACTACTCGGCCCAAACGGCGCTGGAAAATCCACCGCGCTGAGAGTTCTTTACGGGCTCCTGAAACCGGATGAAGGCAGCGTCAAAGTCGATGGCACCGATGTCTTTCATCAGCGATCAGAAGCACAACGCAAACTAGGCGTTCTACCCGACGCACATGGTCTGTATGGGCGGCTGTCTGCTCGAGAGCATATTTCATACTTTGGCAGGTTACATGGTGTTGCTGAGAATGAACTGGAACAGCAGACTGATGAACTTATTCGCCTGCTGGATATGCAAAGCATCGCTGATCGACGCACCGAAGGTTTCTCCCAGGGCGAAAGAATGAAAGTCTGTCTGGCCAGGGCATTGATCCATCGACCCGGTAATGTTGTCCTCGATGAACCGACTAATGGCCTGGACGTCATGACCACCCGTAAGGTCAGGGAACTCATGCTTGAACTCAAGCATAGAAACGTAACCATACTTTTTTCCAGTCACCTGATGCATGAAGTCGCCCGACTCTGCGATGAAATCATAATTATCACCTCAGGCAAGGTCGTGGCCCAAGGTACCACTGCTGAAATTCGCAGTATCGCCGGAGAAGACAACCTTGAAGATGCATTTGTCAGATTATCCGAAAGAGATGGCCCCTGATGCATCCCGTTCAGGCTGTATTCCGGAAAGAATTAATCGATGGTTTCCGTGACAAAAGAGCATTGCTCACGGCATTTCTGTTCCCGGCCCTGGCGCCCATCCTCATCTACGCACTGATTTACGCCATCATTGATATGTCCTCTGATGCTGAAAACCTAGAAGTCGCAGTTATCAATGCTGAATCAGCACCTGCCCTTATCCAATACATGCAGGAAAAAGGCGTCGAGATTACAACTTTTACCGGTAATGCAGAGCAGGCCGTAAAGGACAAAAAGCTGGAGTTTATCCTCGAAATCCCCAGCAACTACCAGCAAAGACTCAAGGATTTCAAAACCACTATTGTTCCCATCATTCATGATAGTTCTCGAAGCGACACCCGCAT
>JAPKEK010000457.1 GCA_028822125.1 Pseudomonadales bacterium
GTCTAATCGACAGCGCATACTTTTGGCTCAAGATGGGCTTTAAATCGATACTCAGGAGGACTAACTCTATGTATATCAAAACCCCGGGTGCAAAGATGCTGTATCTCATCAGACGACGCCTGGCAACGTCAAGGGATGAACTGGTCATGCACTGGTTCAAGAATCATATGCCTGCTGTTATTCGTGGCCAGGAAGAGGCAGCTTCGGCAATGCGCCACCATGCCAGCAAATACATAGCAACCCTTTTTGATGCCCCACTGGCCTATGGTAATCGTGATATCAGTCAGTCAGGGGCCAGCGATCTGCAGTGGGATGGTCTGGCCCAATTGTGGTGGGATGAACCGCTAACGCGACCTGTACGACCGCATGGTGAACCTCCGGTTGATTCCTTTCAGGAAAGGGCCATGCCCTATGTGCCCTGGGCGACGCAGGAATATGTGGTACTCGATGGTTCTGAGCATCTGTCTATTGAACCGCTGAACCTCAATGATCCCTATCCGATGACCCGGTCGGGATTCTGTCGAGCGAGTTTTCTGGTTGCAGCCAGGCCGGGTACAGATTTTGAAGCGTTCTTTGAGCATTGGCTGGAAGGCCATGTTGCCAACGTTAAAAGTGTGATGCAGCAGGTGGGTGGTTTCCGGTACGTGGTAAGCCATAGCTTGGAGCCTGAACTGGAACCTTTCGCTGGTTTAGCCGAGTTATATTTCCAGAGCGCCACAGGGTTGGCGGACTATTTTGAGACCGTCCAAAACGACGGCATGGAGCAGTGGGTTGACGGCAAACGCACGCTCATTTTCTGTGGATCGACAGAAATGGTTGGAATTCCCTAACGCTGTATCGCCGATGCCAGCAGGTAACCAGCGGCGCGGGGTATTTTAGGCCGATAAATCATCCAGAGGCGCCCAGGTCGCGTGGGTGCCACTGGCAATTCGCTCGGGCAGGCGAATTTTTGCGACGGGTTCATCACTGAGCTGGCCAGCATCATAAACCAGGCAATGTGAAACGTCTTCGTTAACATTTGAGCTGAAAGTGATGAGATAACCATCATCTTCAGAGCGGGAGTTGGCCCGTGGCGCCATGACAGTTTCGCTGATGAAGGTACCATCTGGATAGGAGATAACTTCATCTGTGCCTTTTTCTACGTCCAGTTTGCTAAGACCATTGAAAGCAAAAATTGAGTTTGTGCAGAGGGTGTTATAGCTGTACCGATAGTGCCTGCCAGCGTGACGTCCGTTGATCATGGGAAATTCAGCCAGGCGCTCATGTAGTGTTTCTTCAGTGCATCTGCCTGAGCTAAGATTGAATCGCCAGCGGTGTGCTCTAGGCTCCAGCGTGTTGACATCGAGGGTTTCAAATCCTTTTAACTCAGCAGCTTGCCGCGGTATGCCTCTTGCAGTGGGGTTATGCTGAAAATACCCATCGAGGATAACCTCATCGCCTACTTCGTAAGCATTGGCAAAATGCAGGACGAAGGTAGGATCTGCCTCAAACCATCTTATATCTTGTGTTTTTCCGTGGCGCGGTATCAGGGCAAAACGACTGGGCAGTTTTCGATTAAAGGTATTGGAGTAATAGCCTTGAGCCAGTGCTTCAGGCTCCCAATAAAGAGGAAGGTCATTGAGGATGGACCAGTTTTCAGTAAAAGCCATGTCGTGAGGAAGTCGTGGCCCGGGCAAAGGTATATCTACATAGTTGGTCAGTCTACCTTGTTTGTTGACCACACCGTATTTCATAAAAGGTGCGTTAGTAGAGTAATTGAAAAACAGCAATTCGCCAGTATGCTCATCGACCTTGCAGTGTGCAGACACGCCGTCAGCAGGAAACTGACCATGCCAGGTTGATTTTCCGAGATTTTCAAGGGTGCGAGGGTTGAGCTGGTATAATTCACCGCACTGATAAAAGCTTGCCAGAGCCGCTCCTCTATGGACGATCACATCTGTACTGGACGCGTCTTTCATCATGGTTCGTGCGCCCCAGCCGTAGCTGGCGATAGCATTCTTCGGGTGTTCTGTAATACCTGCCCACAAACTGCCATTGGCTTCTTGCTCTGCCAAAAAGCCGTCGGTTCGTACAAAGCGATTAGCGTATCTGGCTTCGCCAGCTTCAAATGAGATGGCATGTAACATGCCATCTCCATCAAATGGATGATAGCGTTTTATAGGTTCGAATAGAGGGTTCTCGGTATTTCTGAGGTAGACACCATTTAAATCTGCTGGGATCTCGCCAATGACATCCAGATCCCAAGCATCATACTCCCGGTTCTGTGGCCGCCAGGCGCCTGATCGATACGGGTGCTGATCGAAAAGCGGAAGCCCGCTGGTAAAGGAATTGCGGAGTTCTACTTTCATTTATGGCTCTCCTTCTTCGGCCATTGCTATGATCAGGTTCGGTTTATCCCTCGCCACCTTGATCCTCGTAGATAAAGTTTTCCAATTCTTCTATGGTCAGGGATTGTTGCTTAATAATCGTTTTCAGGATATCGCCAAGCGTAATCATGGCAATCGCTTCATTGTTGTCAACGATAGGCAAATGACGGATATTTTTCTGCAGCATTAAGGTCATACACTTTTCCAGAAGGGTGCTTTCAGTGGCAAATATCACATCAGAGGACATGATTTCCGAGACCAGGGTATCCTGTGCTGATTTGTTTGCAAGAATGAGTGCTCGTGTGTAATCACGCTCTGAAATGATGCCGGCCAGCGGTGAGTCAGTGCTGGTGACTACCAGTGCACCGACATTCTTATTAGCCATCATTGCGACTGCGTTGTAAACCGATTCGGTGGCCTCTATCGACCATATATTGTGGCCTTTTGTTTCCAACAGCTCTTTGACGTTACTCATAGGAAACTCTCGTTGTGCGGGCTAAAAGCCTAACATAAGCGTAACAGTCGCAAGAGTAAACTGTTGTTTACAGATGTTTGCCATCAGGAGGTTTGTTTCATGCAGGTAGAGATCTGTCAGGGCCGGACAGAAGGATTCAGAAAGAAAGGCGTAATGGAAGAAAAGATGGATAAACTGGGAAATTTAATGGATACCGGGTTCCTTGATTTGCAGTAACGTGGATGGGTTCATCAGTACGGATATTTGTATAATCGCACCACTTCTGGCGAAAATAAGAGCACTTGTTTTCCAGGGCAGAGTATCATCCAAAGCTAAACATGCTGTTCG
>JAPKEK010000458.1 GCA_028822125.1 Pseudomonadales bacterium
CAGGCGGTTTTGCAAAATCTACGGATTGCGACAAATTTACGACGCTTGTCTGCGGCTCATCATCAAACAGAAAGGATTCAACCCGTACGCTCTTATACTCTGGACCGATTGACCAGTTCAGGGTCTTGCCGTCTTTTGAGAAATTAACGTAATCAGCCCCCCACTCGCTGACCTGTTTCACCGGCATACTATGACTCGATGGCGCTACGTTGAATGACAACCCCTGAGCCGGCATAACGGTCAGATACAGTTGAAAATGTTCAATAAAGGCCAGATACCTGCCATTCGGGGATATCCGAAAATCTGTTGCAAACTCGCTACTGGCATGCGTCATGAGATCAAACCCACCAGGATTCGTTGAAATCAGTTTCGACTGTGCACTGTTATCACTTCCTCGTCCGGTCGCGGCCCAGGTCCGTTCCAGGGCATAAACTCGACCATCAGGGCCATAATGGGGATGCAATCCTTTTGGATTAACCTTGGTTTCAGCAGCAGTGTCTAAAGCAAGTTGATAGATACCAGGGTTATCCCCCCAATTAGGATGGGTCATATTGCTACCTGGCAGTCGCCGGTAAAGCAGTGCCTTATCATCGCTACTGATTGACAGGTCAACGTAGTGGCTTGGGCGGTTACTGATCTCTCGGGATATTCCTGCTCTGCCGGAGACGACTCTGATTGAGCCCAACTGATCATCCTGCCATCGCAAAAAATAAATTTTTCTGCCGTCAGATGACCAGACAGGACTGTACTCATGAGCCTGGCCCCTATCTTTCGTTAAAGGCCTCGGCGCATCACCCTGATTCTTTAACCACAAGCGGCCCAGAGACTCGAACACTATTGATTCGCCGATGGGTGAAGCTTGCGCAAATCGCACCATCTTTGTTGGGAACTGATCCGGCGCAACGGCAACCTGCACTTCAGGAGCCGGGAAAATAGCACGCTCGTTATCAACCTGAAAAGGAATCAAAGCAACTTTACCAGTCGCCCTGTCTACCCGCCAAATCTGACCTTGTGACCAATATATCAAGCTGCGACTATCCGGTGTCCACGCCATATTCGGGTAGAGCCCGTACACCCCCCAGGTCTCCTGCATATCCGGGTCAAGATCACCCACCAGCATGATCTCTTCCTGACTCTGCAGATTTTTTATGAACAGTCTTGATGCTGCTCTGACCCGCTTGACGTAGGCCAGCCAGGCACCATCGGGCGACGGTGCAGATCTAACCGCGCCACCCGCGCCGCCGGCAACAACTTCGGTACTGCCATCGGCAAGATCGAGTCGCTTTATTTCAAACAAGGCACCATTGCTGTCTTCATGGTAGATGAAAGTATTACCTGGCGTTGCACTCTGGGTGTAATACAAATGGCGGCCCTGGGCAGCGTAGGCAGGCTCACCCAGCTCTTTCTGATAATTGGGACTGGGTCTTTCAACCAGCGGGGCTCCCTGTGCACCTTCTTCCCCCTTGACATGATAGACCCAAATCTCTCCCGTCCCCAGAGACCGCGAAGTGGTGAAGTGCTTGCGGGCAGCAATATAATTACCCTCTGGGTGCCATGTGGGATTATTTAGCAACCTGAAGCTTTCAAAACTCACCTGTCGAAAGGTCCCGCTGGCGAGATCCATGGTCCAAATATTATCGCCGCCGTCCCGATCAGAAGTAAAAGCAATAGCATTCCCGTCAGGACTGAACCTCGGCTGGATGTCCCAGGAAATCCCTTCAATGACAGGAACCGCCTGGCCCCCCTTTATAGGCAGCAGATAAATATCGCCCAGCAGGTCAAACACGATCTGCCTGCCATCAGGTGACACATCCAGACTCATCCAGGTTCCAGTGGAAGTATGGATCTGCGCAGACGAAGCAATCACCGAGTAATCAGGATCAGCGATGTCCCAGGCCGTAGATGGCTGCTGGACAACTTCTATTTCATCCGTTGTCGTTGTCGTAGACATCAAATGAGGTTTCAACTGGCCGGCTGAACTCATTCCAATATAGCCCAACAACAGCAGAAGATGACCTATGTGAGGCCAGCCCTGACCTACTGAAGTTTTAACAATCCTGGTTAATGACACGCTCATCTCTCCTTTTGGCAGGGTTCTTCTATAGGATTTCCGCGCGATCCCTTATACTCCTTTTTAATTCTAAATACTAAATACTTAATACCTTTTGCTTATTACCTGTTACCTGTTACCTGTTATCTGTTATCTGTTATCTGTTATCTGTTATCTGTTATCTGTTATCTGTTGGTCGTTTCTCTGAACTAACTATCCTGACTGTTCATGCTTACCCGTTTTGCTGTCAATTGACTGGTTCTACTGAAAACCCGAAGCATTCTTTTAGGGGATCAATCGACGTCATGTTCTAATAGGTTGATCCTGGTTCTGTTGAAACTTTATGAATCACTAACCTGACTGTGTCAGCCTGTGCTAATCCCAGGTGGCACTTACACTCCACCTCATATTCCGATACAACCGACCATGACACCCGCTATCCTTATCGTAAAAAAAGCCCGCATTCATTATAAAATCCATGAATACAACCACGACTCTAATCGAACCGACTATGGCATCGAAGCAGTCTTGAAATTAAACATTAATCCTAATCGAGTTATCAAGACTCTGATAGCTAAACTTAAACCCAGCGAGTATGTAGTTGCAATGATTCCCCTAGCCGAACAGCTCTCCATGAAAAAACTGGCCAGAGCCGCCGGCGCTAAACACGCCAGCATGGCACCATTAGAACGGATTAAGGCCCTGACAGGTTATCTTGCCGGGGGTATCAGTCCCCTTGGTCAAAAACAAAAACTGGCCTGCTTTCTTGATCAGACTACACTCAGCCATGCCACGGTGTTCATCAGCGGTGGCAGAAGAGGCGTTGAAATCGAATTATTTGCAAAGGACCTTATACAGTTAACCGATGCAGTGAGCGCTGAACTGGTCGACTGATTTCAGTTACTATCATTTTCACAAAGCCATGTGTGCACAAAGCCATATGCCAGGAGGGCAAACAACTTATGGGTATTCATTATTTCTGCCTTACTTTGCTCATGGTACTCTTATCACAACTATCAGCAGCCGGACTGCCAGTGGCATCTACGTTATCTGACACGCATCTGAATCAACTCATAGAGCAGGCAGATGCCATA
>JAPKEK010000459.1 GCA_028822125.1 Pseudomonadales bacterium
TTTCTCTTTCATTTCAACTTCAGATCCAGCACCGACCTTAATCACTGCGACACCACCAGCCAGCTTGGCCACTCGTTCCTGCAGTTTCTCACGATCGTAGTCAGATGAGGTTTCTTCGATCTGGGCACGGATTTGCTTAACCCGAGCTTCGATATCAGTTGAATCTCCGGAACCATCGACAATGATTGAATTCTCTTTAGTCAGCGTCACACGCTTGGCAGAACCCAGATCTTCCAAGGTAGCACCTTCCAGGGATAAGCCGACTTCTTCAGAAATAACCGTGCCGCCTGTAAGGATAGCAATATCCTGCAGCATTTCTTTTCTTCGATCACCAAAGCCAGGCGCCTTCGCGGCAGCAACTTTTACAATTCCCCGCATGTTGTTAACAACCAGCGTTGCCAGGGCTTCACCCTCGACGTCCTCTGCGATTACCATAAGAGGTCGGCTTGATTTAGCGACCGCTTCCAGTACAGGCAGCATATCCCGTATGTTGGAGATTTTCTTGTCAAACAGGAGAATATAAGGATCTTCTAATTCTGTACTCATATTCTCTTGATTATTGATGAAGTAAGGAGACAAATAGCCTCGATCAAACTGCATGCCCTCAACAACCTCCAGTTCGTTTTCAAGACCACTACCTTCTTCTACGGTAATAACACCTTCTTTCCCTACTTTATCCATAGCATCGGCAAGAATATCTCCGATCTGAGAATCACTGTTAGCCGAGATACTGGCTACCTGGGCAATCGCTATGGAGTCTGTACAAGGAACTGCCAGGGCCTGCACAGCGTCAACAGCAGCAATCACTGCTTTATCAATGCCGCGCTTGAGATCCATGGGGTTCATTCCTGCTGCAACCGCCTTCAACCCCTCATTAAGTATGGCTTGGGCCAATACTGTGGCTGTCGTGGTACCGTCTCCGGCAACATCAGATGTTTGAGAAGCCACTTCCTTGACCATCTGCGCGCCCATATTCTCGAACTTATCACTCAACTCGATCTCTTTGGCTACAGAAACACCATCCTTGGTGACTGTAGGTGCACCAAATGCCTTATCTAAAACAACGTTTCTACCCTTGGGTCCAAGCGTCACCTTGACTGCGTCGGCAAGGACATTAACGCCCGCTAGCATGCGTTGACGCGCTGAATCACCAAACCTCACATCTTTAGCTGTCATATTATTTAATCCTTTTATCTAATATAGTTACTAATACACTTAATCTATTGGCTTAACCAACGACACCAAAAACTTCACTTTCACTCATGATGAGAAGTTCTTCACCGTCTAGTTTGACCGCACTACCCGCATACTGGCCAAACAGCACTTTGTCGCCAACCGTGAGATCCATTGCCTGGATATCACCATTTTCTAATTTTTTACCTGGCCCTACCGCTAGAACCTCACCTTGAGAAGGTTTTTCGGCAGCAGAATCAGGAATAAAAATTCCCCCTGCTGATTTCGTTTCCTCTTCCAGGCGCCGTACCAGCACTCGATCATGTAATGGACGAATACTCATTCTTTTCTCCTAATCTAGGTCATCACCAGCAGTTTTCTGCTAATACCTAATTAAAATTAAACCCAGCTAGCCTCTGTCTTCAGAGAACTCAACGAACTCATCGAACCAGAGGTTCTAGCACTCTCCCTAAGGGAGTGCTAATAATAGGGGCAGATTTAGCAGAGTCAAGGGTAGAGTGCTATATTTCTTTGAAAGAATTTGCTGAACTAGGATCTGATGCTGGAATCTACTCTATGGAAGCGTTAGCAGGCCGTAAAAGTAACCCTGAAAATACCCCTGCCTCAGGACGCTCTGACAATACCGCTGGACTTTAAATAACCCTTTGGAAGAATGCTCTGAAAAAAACCTCGGCGATAAACACGACCTTATGAATCAATCAACTGAAAATAGAAAAGCTGTCTGGAGTGTTATTGCTCAGATTCCCTATGGCAAAGTTGCAACCTATGGGCAGATCGCGACCCTGGCAGAAATCCCAGGTCACGCGAGATTTGTAGGGCACCTCCTGGCAAATTTACCAGAAGACTCTTGCCTGCCCTGGCACAGAGTTGTTAACAGTGGCGGTAGAATCACAAATCCAAATTATCTGGCACAGGCGGCTAGACTTGAAGCCGAAAACGTCAGCTGCCGGGCTAACCGGATATCGCTTAAAATGCACCATTGGAAACTGTAAGTCAGGCGCGACCCGGCGCGCACAAACCGGCTCCACAATGGCCGCGAATCAACGTTGACCCATCGATAAAACAGCTTAAACAATTATTCTATGGTGTCCTGTTCAGTCGATAGCATTAACGCTCGGCTAACCTCTGCTTTCTGATCAACAGGCTCACAAGAATAATTGCAGGTAATCCAATAAAGGCTGCGCCTGTAAAGAAAACAGCGTATCCCGAAGCGTCAACAAGCAGACCCGAAAAACCACTTACAAACTTGCCAGGTAAAGTCATCAATGAACTGAATAAAGCGTATTGTGTAGCGGTGTAGGCCGTATTGGTCAGGCTGGACAAATAGGCTATGAACGCCGTTGCTGCTAATCCTCCACTTAAATTATCGGCACTGATGACGATAGCAAGATGAATCCAATCCGGTTCAATGAGAGCCAGTCCAGCAAACAGTAAATTAGTCGTCGCTACCAGAACCGCGCCCAGCAGCAAGGGCTTTAAAATACCCCACTTGACAACCAGAATCCCGCCCAGAGCAGAACCACCGATGGACATTAAAAAACCAAATACCTTGGCTATGTTAGCAATTTCAACCTTGCTGTATCCAAGATCCAGATAAAAAGGATTTGCCATAATACCCATGGCAATATCACTAAGGCGATAACAGCCAATCAGCAGCAACAGAAAAAATGCAAACCTGCCATTACGATGAAAAAAGTCCAGTACAGGGTCCCAGTAGGAAGCGAAAAATCCGCCCAGCCTGCTCTTACCAGACCTTGCCTTATCAGAATAGTCTTTCGACTCATGAATACGATTGAAGTTGTTATTCTCTGCACTTGCGTCCACTTCTCTGACTGGCTCTGCCACTAATAATATAGTCACCATACCTAACAGCATCAGGCTAGCCATAAGCCGGTACGCCATATTCCAATCAAAAAATTCCGCCAGATAAAGGGCGCCTGCCCCAG
>JAPKEK010000460.1 GCA_028822125.1 Pseudomonadales bacterium
GGGAAATGATCGAATAGATTGGTTGCTGGAAGCAGCCGGGATAACATCAGACCCAGTCGTGAAGTTGATTTAAAGCAGCCATTTTGTGGTATGAAGAGAGGAGAGATATGAATTCGAAGAAATCGGTTACGGCCTGTTTGGTCATCATAGGTAACGAAATATTATCAGGCAGGACCCAGGATACTAATCTGGCACATCTGGCAAAAGTGCTAAATGAACTGGGTATCAGGATGAGCGAAGCCAGGGTGATACCGGATATCGAAGAGAAGATTATAACGACCGTTAATGAGTGTCGCCTGGAATTCGATTATGTTTTTACCACGGGCGGTATTGGGCCCACCCATGATGATATAACCGCCGATAGTATTGCTAAAGCTTTTAAAACAGAGCTGTATCTGCATCCGGAGGTTGAAGCTCTGATCAGGCAGAGGCAAGCGCCAGAGGAGGTTATGGTTACCAGACTGCGAATGGCAAGGATTCCTTTGGGCGGTGTGCTCATTGAAAACCCCACAGGAGGCCCTCCCGGGTTCCAGATAGAAAATGTTTTTGTCATGGCTGGTGTCCCCGCGATCATGCAGGCCATGGCGAGTTCTCTCGATGGCCATCGGTTACCGGGGGGAAGACCGGTTAGATCGCGTAGCGTTGGCGCATACTTGGGGGAAAGCCAGGTGGCGGCTCAACTAACCGATATCCAGAATCGATATAGTGACATAGATTTAGGTTCCTATCCTTTTTACCGGAAAGATGGTTATGGGACCAATCTTGTTATGAGGGGGGTTGATGAAAAACGCCTGGAGCAGATGCTTGCTGAAGTAAAGCAAATGATTGTTGATCAGGGTGGAGAACCTATCGTTGAATAACTTCTTGAGAATTAACGAATTGCCAGGTTTTTATGATGAGGTGGCTTTAGCATAAATTAAACGGTCAGGGATCGTTAACACCGTGCACCTCAGGAGGAATGATTTGGAAGGCTATAATGTTATAACGGATCAACTGCAGTTCCCGGAAGGCCCTGTTGCCATGAACGACGGGTCTGTCCTGGTTGTTGAGATTAAGCGGGGAACATTGTCCCGAGTCCATCCTGATGGCCAGGTTGATATTGTGGCGCATATCGGGGGTGGGCCTAATGGTGCTGCTATTGGCCCGGATGGTCATTGTTACATCTGTAATAATGGAGGGTTCAAGTGGCACACGAGTAGTAACGGACTGGTTTTCCCTGGCCAACAAGCAGACGACTATAGTGGTGGGCGGATTGAACGGGTCGATCTCGACAGTGGTAAGGTCGAAATCTTGTATGATGCATGTGCGGGGTTTCCTTTAAAAGGCCCAAACGATCTGGTGTTTGATCGTCAGGGTGGGTTTTGGTTCACCGATCATGGCAAAGTCAGGGACCGTGACCGCGATCGCACAGGCGTCTACTATGCCAGCATAGATGGTCTTTCAATCGAGGAAGTTATCTTTCCCCTGGAGGGGCCTAATGGAATTGGCCTGTCACCTGATGAACGCACCCTTTATGTAGCAGAAACGCCGACTGGCAGGCTGTGGGCATACGATTTGTCAGGTCCGGGGCACCTGAATTCAGCGCAAAGACCAACAATGATGGCGCAGATTCCGGACTATCACATGTTTGATTCACTGGCGGTTGATGCTCTGGGCAATATCTGTGTAGCCACACTTATAACGGGCGGTATTACGGTGCATTCGGCCGATGGCACTGCTGCTCGACTGGTCCAAATGCCTGATGTACTGACAACTAATATCTGCTTTGGTGGCGAAAACCTGGCAACCGCCTTTATCACTTTATCGACCACGGGCCAGTTAATATCGTGTCAGTGGGAAACACGTGGGCATCCTTTGAATTTTGTTAGTGAGCTTTTTTAGTGAGCTTGGTTAATGAGCTTTAGCAGTCGATGGGGTGGCGTGACAGTGGTCAATGATCTATGTCCGGCCTAGAAAGTTTTTCTCTCGGGTGAATAAACTTAACCGGCATAAATGCGCAGGCCAGTCCGGGGGACTTTTGACGGGCCTTTCTGGTTTTCAGCGCAGCAGGGCGGTTAACTAGAGGCCCTGGTTTTTCCAAATGTAAACAGCAGGTCAGCCAAATGGCAGCTGACTTATAGGCCTAAGCGCTTGAACTGTTCCCTGGGAGCCTCGAGTTCGGTAAGCGCGGTACTGATCATGTCCAGCATTTGTGTTTCGATCGCCTCACCAGATAAGTTGTGGTTCTCTTCTGGGTCATTGTCAATATCGTAGAGTTGATGATCGTTGATGGGCGCATTGAGAGACCAATAGGGCAGAAGATCGCCTTCTGCAAAAGGCTGTCGCATGACCGGTATTTTGGATCCGGGCATATAATCGAGGAAGGCTCGGTGGTCGGGATCAGGTAAGCGGAGATTGGGTAGTGGCGGCACCGGCATTGTCGACCAGCGATTGGACCACATGGAAAGCGGAAAATTTGAGTTAACCGGCGCCCGGGCATATTTGTACCGGCCATCCTGAATCTGCACCCAGTTTCCGAATATACCCCCAAGCGCCCAATCCCGGATGGTATTCTTGCTGCCGTCAATTAAAGGCAGTAGCGAGTATCCATGGGTCTTGTGATCAACCTGAATATCGAAGAGGTCAGCGAGGGTAGCGTGAATATCTACGTTTGTAGTAAGCGCATGGATATCTCCCGGCGCAATACCGGGGTAGTGAATGAGCAGCGGTGTATGCCCCAGCGGTTCATATTGCATGGCTTTGGGTTTGCCAAACATATCCTTTTCACCCAAATAGTGGCCGTGGTCTGTGCATACAATAAAAAGGGTCTCTTTCCAGAGATTCTGCTCATCCATAACATCGATTACTTCGCCCAGCCAATGGTCGATCATGGATAATTTAGATCCATAATTTGCTCTTATGTGTCTAGCCTGACGCGCCGTGATGAGGCCCTTTTTCTGGGCACCGACAGCATAGGGAGGCCAGATTATCATGTCATCCTTCCAGTCGGGGTCATACATATTTGCCCAGGGAGCCGGTGTATCAAAGGGCTCGTGAGGATCGAATTCATCAACAAACAGCAGGAAGCTGTCGTGGCTGCTACCGTGATTTTCTAGCCATTTGCTGGTGGCGCGCATCGTTTTTGGTCCCGGGAAATCAA
>JAPKEK010000461.1 GCA_028822125.1 Pseudomonadales bacterium
CAAGATAGGTTTCACAAGTAAAGTTTTACAAAAATTATTTTTTAAAAGGTTACGAGTATGCTCGGGTATAAAACTAAAACAGACAACCCGTATCTGCAGGACAATTATGCGCCGGTGCCTGAGCAGATTAAAGCAACGGATCTTGAGGTGGTTGGTCAGATCCCGCACGACCTGACCGGTCTGTTTGTCCGCAATGGCCCTAATCCCATGAATAATCCCAGACCGGCAAGGTATCACTGGTTTGCCGGCCAGGGCATGCTGCATGGGGTCCGTCTGGAAGCCGGTAAAGCCCTGTGGTATCGCAATCAGTCAGTCAAGGGAAATGGTACTACGCCTAATACCCATGTCATCCCTCATGGCGGTAAGATTTACGCCATTGTTGAAGCGGGTGGCGCGCCCGTAGAGATTGATCAGAACCTTAAGAGCCTTAGTGATGCGCCGTTTCAGGGAACCCTGAATAAAGGCTTCACTGCTCACGCCAAACTGGATGCGGCCACCGGAGAGCTGCATGGGGTCTGCTATGATTTTGCGCGAGGCTACCGACTTCAGCATATCGTCGTCGGCAGTGATGATCGGGTCAGGCAGTCCCGGGTCATCGATCTGCCAGGCAAACCCATGGTGCATGATTGCGCGATCACTGAGAACTATGTACTCGTGTTTGACCTGTCCATTACTTTCAGTTGGCGTCGATTAGTGCGGGGCTATTTCCCCATGGCCTGGAACGATAAGCACCAGGCAAGAATTGGCCTGCTCAACCGGAAAAATGCCTCGGCTGAGACCAAGTGGTTTGATATCGATCCCTGTTATATTTTTCATCCGGTCAACGCCTTTGAGGATGCCGCAGGTAACGTCATACTGGATGCGATGCGCTACCAGCGGCTGTTTGATGAGGACCGCAATGGGCCTTTCACCGAATCGCTGCCGCTTTTAACCCGTTGGCAGCTGGATATAGCAAAGGGCACTGCCGGTGAGCAGCAGTTGGATGATAAGGCGGCTGAATTTCCGCGCATCCATCCTGGTCTGGAAGGCCAGGCACACCGTTTTGGTTATGCCCTGGGCCTGGGTGAAAGCGCGGTGAAGCCGCAGTTCAGTTCGATCATCAAATACGATTTCACTCGAAACAATTCTGAGGTTTATGAGCTTGGTACCGATAAGATGGGTGCCGAGCCTGTTTTTGTCCCGGCTGACCAGGCTGAAAGTGAAGACCAGGGCTATCTTCTGTCTTACGTTTTTGATCGTCGGGACGATAAAAGCAGTCTGCTGATTGTTAATGCCCAGGACATGGCCGCAGGCGCGGTAGCAGAAATCAAGCTGCCTCAGCGTGTTCCGTTCGGCTTCCATGGCAGTTGGGTGCCGGCGCACTGAAGGTGAACCTGCAGATGCTCAGGCGGTGGTGGGCATTTGCCAGAGCATAGATGGAGATGAGTAAAATGAGTGACCTCGGCTGGCCTTTCGTTACTGGTAAAAACATCTATATTGAACGTGCTGATGGCATCTACCTTTATGATGCCAGCGGTAGACGGATTATGGACGCCGCTGGCGGTGCTATTGTGGTTAATGTCGGTCATGGCCGGCAGCGCGTCGCTGACGCCGTAGCTCGAGCCACTCTTGATTACAGCTATGTTGTGCCGCCCTGGCTAACACCCTCGCGAGCGGCCATGCTCAAGGTATTGCAGGACCACTGGTTGCCTGACTATTTGACCCGTGTCCATGTTACATCGGGTGGAACCGAAGCCAATGAAGCCGCCATGAAAATGGCGCTGCAATATCAACAGGCCATCGGTGAAAGTGGCCGTACTCGAATAATCGGCAGGTCAATCAGTTATCACGGCACGACTTTGGCGACCGCGTCCATCAGCGGCCACCCAGCCAGGAAAAAAGGCCTTGAAAGTGCCTTGCCCGACTATCTTGAAGTGGCGACGCCTTACCCTTTGCGTTGCCCGCTGGGAGCACATCATGAGGATACAGGTGCTTTCTATGCTGACCAGTTGAGACGGTTGATTGAACAGGAAGGTCCAGATACGATTGCCGCTTTTCTGGCTGAGCCGATTACGGGTTCATCCGGCGGTGCAATCGTACCACCGGATGACTACTGGCCCCGTGTGCGCAAAATCTGTGATCAGTATGGTGTCGTTCTTGTTCTTGATGAGGTGATGACGGGTTTCGGTCGAACCGGCGAGAAGTTCGGTTATCAGCACTGGCCGATCCAGCCAGATATATTGGTCAGTGGCAAGGGCCTGGCAGGCGGCTATGCGCCCTTAGGCGGTGTCTTTGCAACAGATAAAATAGGGGACGCTATCCAGAACGCTGGATTCCCGGTGATGTTTAATACCTTTGGAGCACATCCGGCTGCCTGTGCTGCTGCAGCCGAAGTCTTACAGATAATGGTTGAGGAAGACCATGTGAGCCGGGTTGCTGAATTGGGTGAATATCTGCAGACAAGCCTTAATAATGTCTTTTCAAACCACCCCCATGTCGCCGAAGTGCGCGGCGGCGGATTACTGGCAGCGATTGAGATTGTTCGTGATCGTGACAGCTTGACGCCCTTTCCCCTTGACCATGCGGTCACTAACAAAGTGGTAAGCAGGGGGTTGGAAAGAGGCGTATTTTATTATGGTGGCGGAACCGGCGATGTCAGGGATGTAATCTGTATGGGGCCACCTTTTATTATCTCTGAAAGTGAAATAGACCAGATGGTGGAAACCCTCTTGGCCGCGGTAGATGACGTGCTGGGCTGAGATCGTCCTTGGGCTGTTAAGGCTAGTGTGTCGATTTAACGCACCCGTTGGGGTAACCATTGGCTGTGGCCGTACTCGCAATCGGGTGGCCCTTTAACCAGACGGAATCGACACAACAGAAATGATCAATGGGATTAAAAAAATGCCTCCGGCTGCACGGGAGAGCCATTGTTTTTATTGCTGGAACAGAAGGTTTTACCCAGTCAGGATTCCAATCCGCTACTTGGCGAAGGGTTCACAGTTGATTCAGCAGTTGAGGGCCTGCTGATAAAAAGTCTCTTCATTGCTTGACAACTGAGGACTGCAGTCTAGTATGTTAATTGAAATAATGGCGTTTTATTAGCCAGAAGTTAGACTAAACTGCAGTAGCAAGTGGTGTAGTCAGATG
>JAPKEK010000008.1 GCA_028822125.1 Pseudomonadales bacterium
GAACCGGTAATCGGGGATCTCATAGATACTCCTTTGGTGGAGCCTCTATGACAGGTGGGCAACTTCATCATCCCGAGTGGGCAATGCTGGTGGACATACCGGTTGTCACCGAGATTGTATCGGCTATTTTCGGTTCAGCGGATTTCATTGTTAGGAGTGGTGGTGGGGATTTCTGCCTGCCGGGCGCAGTCGATTATCAGCCGCTGCATTCAGATATGAGTGACCGGAGGGTTGTCAGCACAGGGCAGGGCAGGGAATTTACCTTTGGCGCATTTTCTGATCCGGAAGGCAGGATGAATTATAGAGATCTGCCTTGCCCTTATATCTGCTGCAATTTTCTGGTAACGGATTTTACCCGCTTGAATGGGCCTACCCGCCAAATTCCGGGGACCCAGCACAGTCAGCAGTCTATACCCTCTTTGGAACAGGAGCCGGCCTGGATGAAATTGAGTACGGTGTGCCCTGTGCCAGCAGGAAGCGTACTGATTCGAGATGTCAGGGCATGGCATGGCGGTACGCCAAACCTGTCTGAGGAAGTGCGAGCTATTCCCAATGTGGAGTACTTCGCGCCCTGGTTCAGAGAACCTATGCCGATCTGTCTGCCCTATGAAGTCTATGAGACATTGTCCGCGACTGGTAAAGCGCGTTGCCGGTATATCGTAACCCGTCCTGGCGAGGCACTTGAAGTAGGCTACCGTAAATACCTGGGGGGAACCCCGCCTGGTTCAAGAAGTCGACCTGTTGATTTGGATGCAATGGCATAGGCCGGGTTGCTGATGTTGAATTCTGGCCCTAAGTTATGACCACCGGACATCAGGGTCAAGGCATCATGATTGGAGTTTGAGCCCTTTTAATATGGTAAAGGGCAGCAGCTTGTATATCAGCGTGCCATCATAACTACCCAGTAGATATTCGTCTTCGTTTAGCTCTACCCAATGGGGCAGTTGTGAATTCGGGTTTCTTGGATCCCAATTACGTTCGCTGGTGTAGGCTTCGACTCTTAATTTAACTTTGCGCTGCATATCCAGAGAAAATCCCCCCCAGTAAAAGTATCGAATAGAGCCGTCTCGCATAAGTGCACCGACATTGGCTTTGTCGCCTTGCCGTAAGACATCGGTACGTTGGTTGGTTCTGATCCGTATACTGTACATATAGACAGTATAAATGATTTTCAGGAAGCTGGAACCTGACGATGGTATTGCCTATACTGCACATCCTTTTCAAACTATAGTGACGGTTCTGCTTCAGCGTTTTATTGCGTTAGCGGACCAATTTTAGTGTTAAAGGACCGCCCGTAGCTCAGCTGGATAGAGCACCAGGCTTCGAACCTGGGTGTCGGGAGTTCGAATCTCTCCGGGCGGGCCAACCTACCTAGTAATATGTATAAAAATCAATGATTTAAATAGTTTAAGGGTTGGCCTGTGTATACACATTTGTATACACTTTAGGGTATAATAGCCATGACGACCCTAAAACTACATGGTTTCAAGATTGCCTTGAAATATTTACATCGCCCAGGGAATAGAAACATCTGGCTTCATAGGCACAGTCCTCCTGGAAAAGAAACAGGGATCGAATCAGACATCAAGATTGATAACGCAGGGATAGATGAACGCTGCTGGAGCGACTTTTTTCACTGAAATAATAATTATTTAACTAGGAATAATTAGCTGTATGTTATTCGAGCGGCTCATCTTTCCAGAAATGCTAAGTATTTAATCAGGAATAATAGATGTTTGTCATTCGAGCGACTTATCTTCCTAAAAATGATATGCATTTTGATAAGGAATATTATGTGACTTATCATATCCCCCTCGCACAGAAGTTACTTGCGGGTCACGTCAACTATTTGCAGATGTATGCTGAATTCGACACGAGAGTGATGATGAGTGAGCATGAATTACGTGCGCCAGGGGTGTTTGTATTAGTAGTTGAATCAGAGGCTGAGGTCGTTCGTTTCAATGCATTTCGTAGAAGTGAGCACGTTTTACCACTACGTGATGACATTAGAAACTATACCAACTGTGAACCGGAGTGGACGGTTGCTGAGGTTGTGGGAAGTGAATCTACCCTCAATAAATGATAGATGATGAAGTATAAGCGTTAGCTGAAGCGGGCCTGTTCATCCACTTATCCATCTACTCATCTATCCACTCATTAGTGGCAGTCATTCAATTTAGAAAAATTTAACAGGAGGTTAAGCCCTTAAAGTCCTAGTCAGTAACCCGAGTGCAGGCGCCTTCTGCTATGCGGCCAGGCACTTATACAACGTTTTTAGCCTGTTGCTCGCAGAGTGAGTTCACTTCTCCTGGTTTACTCTTGGGTCAGTTTGATGACCTCGGATCAGTTTGCCCGGTAAGGCGCCTGTAGCGACGCCATGACGATAGGTCACAGTACCGGACACGAGCGTGGTCTCCAGTCCCAAGGCATGTTGAAGAAATCGTTTGCCGCCTGCAGGCAAGTCGTTAACAATGTGCGGCGTCTTCAGTGCCAGAGCGTCTATATCGATAACATTAATATCGGCTTTCATTCCTTCTGCTATTAATCCCCTGTCTTTCAGAGAATAAAGTTCAGCTGGTTGCTGGGTCAGCATATGAATACCCTGGCTGAGATTAAAAGCGCCGATTTCCTTAACCCATTTCGTCAGTACATAGAGATTAGCGCTGGTATCACAGATAGAACCAACGTGGGCGCCACCATCTCCGAGCGCGGCGACGGTGTGGGGATGACCTAGTAATTCTGGAATTTGATCGAAGTAGTTGGCCGCAGGGATATAGATGAGATTACTGCCATCGTTACCGAGCAGGTAGTCGTAGAGCCAGGATTCGGGTTCCTGATCTACTGCTGCTGCCTGGGCGGTTACTGATTTTTCTGCTTGGGGGAGGTACTCTATAGGGTCTTCAAGCGGATACATTTTGTCGTGAAGTTTATTGAAGATTCTGACAAATATGTGGGGGCTAATATTTTCTTCCTGAAGAATTTTTTTCTTCGTTTCCGGATCTTTGAGACGCTCCAGCCGTTCTTCGAAGGGCAGGTCTTCAAGGTTCATATAAGTAGGTCTGCGATAAAATGGATTCATCGAAGAGGGTAGCCCCATCATCATGCCCACTGGTCGCGATAAAACCTGGCCGCGAATATCCAGGCCACGATCCTGGGCTTGTTCAATGAGTTGTAATTGTTGTTTCCACAGATCAGGCTGGCTATCTAACTGCAGCAGCGTAAAGGTTCCTTTTGCTCCAGTTGCCAGGCAGGTGTCTTCAAGAATACTGAATTCTTCCTGCGGATCCTCCCAGTCTGATATCAGTTGAAAGACATGACCTTTGTCACCTGAAAGCACCTTGCCGAGGGCTTTTAATTCATGGGTAGCTGCTTTGTACGTTGGGATCAGTTCGCCGTTTTTGCTTCGGTGGACCAGTGTTCTGGAGGTGGAAAAGCCGACTGCGCCGGCTGCGACGCCTTCGCTGAGCAGTGCCTGCATGCTGGCAATATCGTCCGGCGTTGCGACCTCCCTGCTGACGGCGCGTTCACCCATGACAAAAACTCGTAGAGGGCCATGTGGGTAAAGAACAGCGATATCAATGTCTCTTTCTCGGTCAGCCAGGGTATCGAGGAATTCCGGAAAACTTTCCCATGTCCAGGGAAGCCCTTCGTCCATGGCTGAACCTGGAATTTCTTCTACACCTTCCATTAATTGAATGAGCGTTTCATGATCTTCCGGTTTGCAGGGAGCAAAGCCAACGCCGCAGTTACCCATAACGACCGTAGTTGTACCGAGGTTGGCTGATGGATTCAAGTGAGAATCCCAGGTTGCCTGGCCGTCATAATGGGTGTGTACGTCAATGAAGCCGGGCGTGATGATTTTACCGTTGGCTTGTATCAGCTGTTCAGCGTCGCCTGAAATAGAGGCCTTTAGCTTACAGATAATGCCGTCTTTAATGGCGATATCAACGTATTTTGGGGGGCCCCCGCTACCATCGTATAGGGTGCCGTTGCGAATAATGACATCGTATTCTGCCATCGATAGCTACCTCTGCCTGATTAGTTTAGGTTGCTTTGAATGTATCCTGAATCAGATGCTAAATCTACCTCAAAAAAACTAGTTTTCGTTTTACCCACAGAGCTGGATACCCAGCTTAGTTAAGGTGCATAGCCAGCGGCAGGTTGAAATTACCAGATTAGCCTGGTAGGACGCATGTTCGAATCACGCATTTAAAAATGCTATCTGTTTAGCCTATTTAGAGTCTTGATTTGATAAGGGATTCGAACTCGTCGAGTTTATCCTTGCCGAAGAACATCTCGCTATCCACGAAAAAAGTGGGCGAACCAAATGTCCCCATGGCAACAGAACGTTCAGTATTGGTTATGAGCTTTTTTTTTATTTCAGGGTCCTGAATGCCGGCCAGAATGTCCTCTGTGGGAAGTCCTGAAGAAGTCATGGCCTGAGCCATCACCTGTGGGTCATCCATCTTCTTAGGATCGCTCCACATGTGGTGATAGATCTCATTGACGTAAGTTTCCAGAAATCCGCTTTGATCCGCGTAGACTGCGCCACGCATAATCTGCAGCGTATTGACAGGGAAGAAAGGATTACGATTGTAGGCAGTGATGTTGTGTCTGCTAACAAAACGCTGGGTTTCTATCTGGGCATACTCTCCCTTGTTTTTAATTCCCTGCATTGATACGGCAGGGGATACATTATTGGTTGCCTTAAAAACGCCACCCAACAGAACGGGTAGATACTTTATTGATATACCCGTTCGCTGTTCTAGTTGTGGTATGACCAGATGGCTTAAATAGGCATTTGGGCTGCCAAAGTCGAAGTGGAACTCTATCTGCATGTCAGTTACTCCTGAAAAAGTGGGTGGCTTATCGGATTTGCTGATATTACTTAATTGACCATTTTGATCCGATTTTGTAGTTTTTGTTCACCGTTTTAACCATGACACGGATCATTGGCAAATCATAGATCAGCGGCGTGCGGATAATGCTGGTAGCCGAAGCGCGCTTGTTGCGCCCGTCTGTAAATGCTTTGGAACGGCTCATGGGTTGTCTCGATGCCACCAGAGAACGGTCGTTATACGGTGACGATATTGTTCAACCAGGGAACATGTCATTACCTATAGTCTCCTATCAGCAGGGCCTGCATCTTAATTTTCTGGTGAGCGGTTTATTTATTCATCAGAAATGTTTAGCTTATCAGCAGGGGTTGCAGCGGAACTGGCCGGTTGATACCCCTGAGACCGGCACACAGAGGAGTACTAGCATGATAACTATCGATACAGGTACAGATGAGTTACTTTGCCACATCGATGACCGAGTAGCGGTCATTACTTTAAATAAGCCGCATAAAAAAAATGCGCTCGGTGATATTCTCACGCCAGCTTTACGGAATACGCTTTTGCTGGTTGAACAAGATGACCGGGTAGGTTGCGTTATGATCACCGGTAGCGGCGATGCCTTTTGTTCAGGTGGCGACGTCAGTGGCATGGGGGCAAGCTCGGCTCAGCCCAGGTCCACTCAGGAACGCATTGCCGAATTGACGTTAAAACAGGAAACACTGACCCTGCGGCTTTATGAGTTAGATAAAATCACGGTTGCGGCTCTGCCCGGAGCCGCTGCTGGAGCCGGACTGTCGATAGCCCTTGCCTGCGATTTGAGGGTTGCGGCAAAGCGTGCTTTTGTCACCACTGCATTTCGTAATATTGGTCTTTCCGGTGATTATGGCGGTAGTTGGCTTTTACCGAGGCTCATTGGCTTGGCCAGAGCTAAGGAGCTGTATTACACCGCACAAAGAGTGGGTTCCGAGCAGGCAGTTCAGCTGGGCCTTGTTAACAGGGTCTTTGATGATGAAACCTTTCGTGAAGACGCTCAAGCCTATGCCAGCGAAATTGCTAACGGACCCAGTGGCGCGTTAAGCCGGATGAAGGTCAATATCAACCGGGGCCTTGAACAGGGCCTTAGGGAAAGCCTGGTATTGGAAGCCCGGCATTTAGTAGAAAGTGGTAGTTCCAAAGAAGCACAAGAGGCAATAACCGCGTTCATGGAGAAACGGCCACCGATTTTTCACGCAGATCTGTAGGAGCTCCAAGCAGCCCCCCAGGTGGGTAGCAGTTTTTGATTGGTTTGATCTGTTGCGTCCAGGCTTAGGCAGTGTTTTAGTAGTGGGAATTCTGTGGACAAGTCAATCATGTCAGAGAATATTCGGATTGTGGAAGAATTTGTCGCTGCATGGAGCAGTTTGGATGCGACTCGACTTGCCGGGTATTTTTGCGATGATGGCAGTTACTATAACTTGCTTACCCAGCCGGTTACGGTAGGAAAAATGTTGAAAAATTTATCAAACAATTTCTCTCCAACTGGACCGAGACAGACTGGGTCATAATCAACATTACCTTACAGGGCTAGACGGTTTTCTGTGGAAGGTTGGATCGAACGAAAACGGCGCGAGGCAACGTCGATTTGCCTTGTTTTGGCGTTTTTGAGATGGAAGGGGCAAGATTAAAGTATGGCGGGATTATTTTGATTTGGGTACTTTTATGAAAGCCATGGCATGACCTGGTCTAAAGTGTTGACGCTGACAGGCGCTGTTAAAGGCTTCCTTTAAAACGGGGTACAGCTGAGTTGTTGGGTCAGCCGGCTTTGTTGAAGATGCCATGTTGAAAGTCCTGTGTTAAAAGCCCTGTAATGAGTTCAGCCCTCTCAGATTTCACTATTCTGGAACGGTAATGCATGAGTGATTCAAAGTCCGAAAGCGGTTCCAGAGATATCCGGCACGATTATGCAGCGCCTGCTCGGATACTGAGTTTATGGCTCCACACGCGCAGTCGTTTATGGCGCCCCCCCGCCTTAGCATGTTGAAGCGGGCATATGTAAGCAAGGTGAATCGTGATTGATTTACTTCGGTCACCGCTTTGTCGCAGTCAATCGCGGCTAGTTTTTACCCGTAAAGGCTGGCTTTCTTTTTGTTAGGAAGGCCTGGATGCCCTCCTGGCCGTCTGCAGTAGCGGATAATCGGGCAATTTCTCGAGTCTCTAGTTCCATTTGTGTTTCAAGGCCATTGTCAAAACTCTGATTGAGCAGGGTTTTGACCGAGCCAAATGCCAGCGTAGGGCCATTTGCCAGTTGCTTTGCCAGGGCATCTACGGTGGATTCTAATTCGTCAGCCGGCACCACTTGATTGATGATGCCCCAGTCTGCTGCTTCGGCAGCGCTCAATACCCGGTTGGTCAGCATAAGCTCACGGGCTTTTCTATCGCCAATGCGCCTCGGCAGGAAATAGGTTGAACTGCCATCAGGAGAAAGTCCTGCGTTAGTGTATGCCATGGTGAATTTAGCATGATCCGCAGCGATGGTAATATCTGCTGCTGCAGCAAGACTAAACCCAGCACCTGCTGCTGTGCCTTGTACCGCAGCAATGACCGGCGCGTTAAGACGTGTCAGGCGGCTGATAGCCAGATGCAGGTCGCCTGCCATATCGCGGATTAAAGCACCAATAGCCTCTCCAGCTGCTGCAAATTCGGCAAGATCACCACCAGCACAGAACATCTTCCCGCTGGCCTTGATAATGACAACGCGAATAGCCGTATTTTCCTGGCAGGCTATAGCACTTAAACTGAGTTCCTTGGCCATCAATGGGTTCATGACATTGGCCGCATCGGGACGGTTCAAGGTTATAGTGGCGATATTGTCCTTAACGGCGAAGTCCAAGGTGCGGTAGGTCATGACTGTAATTTGCCTTTGGGCCTGAAAAGGAAAACGAAGAATAGCGTATTTGTCGGTGGGTAGCTATTGGGCATATCGGTGATGCCACCTGTTTGACTAATCAGCTGATTCAGCGCCCTGGCTTAGTACCGGTTGCGCAAAGCGTTAATGGACTCGCCTACGTCTACGAGTTGCAGTAAACTGAGCTTCTTTTAAAGAATAAGTGGAGAGGTGCCAGTGAGCGACGCTTTGCAACCAGATTTACGAACGGACCCAATGGGTATGGAAATAAATGACATTGACCTGATGCAACCGACCCTATTCCATGGCGATTACCACTTGAAATTGTTTGAAAGGCTGCGCCAGGAAGACCCTGTTTACTTCCAGAAGGTGACAGAAATTGGCAATAATGGCGAGGAATTAGGCCGAATCTGGCATGTCACTCGCTATAAGGACATTATGGCTGTGGATACCAATCCCCAGGTTTTTTCCAGTGCGGGTTCAATCGTTGCCGATGACCAGGATGAAGACTTTCCATTACCCATGTTCATTGCCATGGATCCGCCGCAGCATGACCAGCAAAGACGTGAAGTCAATGGCGTCGTTGCCCCGAGAAACCTTGCGGCCATGGAAGGCAATATCAGAACTCGAGTTCAGGCTATCCTGGACAGTCTTCCCAGGGGTGAAACCTTCAATTGGGTTGACTTGGTCTCCATAGAATTAACGACGCAGATGTTGGCAACCCTGTTTGACTTTCCGTTTGAAGACCGGCGTAAACTGACTCGCTGGAGTGATGTTGCCACGGCAGACGAAAATTCCGGTATCGTTGACAGTGAAGAGCAGCGGCGTGAAGAACTCGGAGAGTGTTTAGCCTACTTCACCGAACTATGGAATCAGCGGGTAAATCAACCGCCTGCAGGTGATTTGATATCCATGCTGGCGCATGGTGAATCAACCAAGAATATGGGACCCATGGAATATCTGGGGAACCTCATTTTATTGATTGTGGGTGGCAACGATACCACCCGGAACTCCATCACTGGCGGTGTTCGCTTTCTCAATGAATTTCCTGATGAGTACCAGAAGCTTCGCGATAACCCGGGCCTGATTCCGAATATGGTCCCCGAGATCATTCGCTATCAGACACCGCTTGCCTATATGCGAAGAACTGCAACACAAGATACCGTGTTAGGCGGTAAACAGATCTCAGCTGGCGACAAGGTATTGATGTGGTACGTTTCAGGCAATCGGGATAGCAGTGAAATTGAAGATGCTGATCGTTTCTGGATTGATCGCCCTCGAGCCAGGAAGCAGTTGTCTTTTGGCTTTGGAATACATCGCTGTATGGGCAACCGTCTCGCAGAAATGCAATTGCGCGTTCTCTGGGAGGAAATCATGACTCGATTTGAGTGCATCGAAGTGGTTGGCGAGCCTATTCACGTAAACTCGAATTTTGTAAAAGGCTATTCTGAATTACCAGTCGTGTTACACGAAAAGCGCTAGGATTGGTCTAGGCAAGCCTTGGGGTATCGATGAGCCGTCTGCTCAAACCCGGTATGCGCGCATTTGCTGGTGGCCTTTGGGCATTGCGCCGCTACGACCGCTGGCGTGCAGGTAATCCGCCGCTGCGTTCCAGTGCTGAATATCAGCAGGATCCGTATCCCAGTTTTATCCAGATGCGATCGCGCGGTAATATTCAGCGATCCTATGCAAATCAGGGCTGGCTGGTGCTTGGCTATGACGAAGTTCAGGCTCTGCTGCTGGATAAGCGGTTCAGTACTGATGCTCGAAATAACCGGTTTTTTTATAATCTAGCCAGAATCGCCTGCGCTGGCCTGCCTGTACCCATGGTAGACAAGCCCGGGTTGCTGAACCTGGACCCGCCGCAGCATACAGCGACGAGAAAATTAGTTGCCCAGGGATTGGTTAAGAAATTCATAACGGCACAGACCGGATTCATAACAGATCTGACCGATAACTTGCTCGACCAGGCCGAAGCCCTGCCGGGGAAATCCTTTGATTTTGTTTCCAGCTTGGCACAGCCGCTGCCTGCTCTGGTCATTGCTAAGATGATGGGAGTTGAAGAACAACATCGAGTTCGATTCCAGCAATGGTCTGAAGCTATTATGGGCGCCATGATGATCGATCAACCTGAATTGATGCATGATGCCGCCCGGGCAGCGGAAGATATGCGGACTTTTTTGGAACCCCTGCTGAACCGACCAGCTCAGCATGGCCAGACAAACTTAATCGAATTATTGCTCCAGGCGGAGGAGCAACATCTCGGCCTGAACAGAGAGGAAGTTCTCTCTAATTGTATACTGCTGCTGACAGCCGGGCACGAAACAACGACCCGATTGCTTGCTAATGGTTTATTGGCGCTGCTGCGTCATCCCGATCAGTTACAGCTGTTGCGTCACAGGCCCGACCTCATGGATAGTTTTATCGAAGAGGTGTTAAGGTTTGAGCCTCCCATACAGGTTACTCTGCGATTCGTCACTGAGGATATGGTTTTCTTTGAACGCAAGTTCAAGCGTAATCAGGTTGTATTGGTTTACATCGCTGCCGCTAATCGCGATCCAGGACGAGTTGCTGATCCGGAACTTTTTGATATCTCGCGCAAACCGGTCCGTCATATTTCTTTCGGTCATGGCATTCATCATTGCCTTGGTATGGGTTTGGCCAGGCTGGAGGCCAAAATCATTTTTGCCAGGATGCTTGACCGTTACCCGCAGTTAAGTCACAGCCCTGATGGGGTTAACTGGGGACTTAATCCTTTTTTTCGGGGGCCGACGCTACTGACCTTGAAAGGTAAGCCTTAAAAAAGCCAGGTTAGCAAAGTGTCAGTGATGGTAATCACGATTGCAGCGAGTATCAGCGTTCCCTTGTCTTCAATTTCGAAATCATCAATGAGTTTGTCAGTTATCCAGAGCAGAAACATGTTTATCACTAATAAGAACAATCCGACGGAGAGCAGAATCAGCGGTAGACTGACCAGTTTCAATACCAGCCCAAAAGAAAGATTGATCAGGCTATAAACCACTGCCACGAGAACCGCGGTCCAGAAATTCTTAATATGAATCCTTGAATGTTGTTCGGACAGAAAGTAGATCGCGGTAGCCAATAACAGGGGATGGAGAATCCAGGTCAGCATGATGTTTCCTTAAAATGATGGCATTGTTATTCGCGTATAGGAATGATAACCACAATTCGTGCCAATCTCTTAATACATTGTATTAAAAGGAGAAATTTAATAATTTTTGTTTTAGGGCTGGCTTTATTGGTGTATTGCACTACTTTTTAGCGAAATAGCTTAAGTTGGCGGTAGCTGTCTGCGCGTCCAAAGTCTGTGGCGTTCTATTGCAAGACCTGAGATCTGAATCCAGATAATTCACTGGGCCTGAACGATCCTTGCAGATTGATCTCATGCTTTAGGGCACTTGCACCTTGGCCTATCTTCCGAGACTATCGGTAACAGTGCGACCAAAGTGACCTGGAACAAGGAGGAACATGATGCTGGATCTTCATTATTGGCCAACGCCCAACGGCAAGAAAGTAACCATCCAACTTGAGGAGTGCGGACTGGATTATCGAGTTGTACCCTGTAATATCGGGCAGGGTGATCAGTTTAAAGAGTCATTCTTAGAAAAAAATCCAAATAATCGAATGCCTGTCCTGGTGGATCACCAGCCAGAAGGGGGTGGAGAGCCGCTTTCTGTATTCGAATCTGGTGCGATCATGCTTTACATTGCCGAGAAGACCGGTCAATACATGCCAAAGGACTTGCGCGGAAAGTATAATGTTATTCAATGGCTGGTCTGGCAAATGGCCAATCAGGGCCCCAAGACCGGTGAGTGTGGGCATTTCAGAAGACTGGGTTCTACGCAAGGAGACCAGTCCTATGCTGTGGCTCGTTTTACCGATGAAGTGAATCGCTTTTATGGTGTTCTCAATAATCAGCTTTATCAGCGAAGATATATATGCGGTGATGATTACACCATAGCCGATATGATCTGTTATCCCTGGTGTGTCAATTGGCAGGGCCAGGGCCAGGATATTGATGATTTTAAGTATTTCAGACGCTGGTTTGAAGAATTGAGCGATCGGCCTGCCATTCAAAAAGGTATGGCAGTGGGCAGTGAAATGCAGAATGATCGTTCGGGATTGAGTAAATCTGACCTGACAGCACTGCAGAAACTGCTTTATAACCAGAGAGCCAGGCCCGCGCCTGAATATGGCGGGCTGGAGTGAGTCGCTTAGCGGAGCTCGGCCGGTAATACATTCAGGACGTCTGCTCGCGCAGGTTGGGTCCGATTGAGTTTGGTTTTCAGCGCTAAGTGCCTGCTGAGTTCGTGCTATTCGAAATTTCTTTCCTGCCACCAGGGGAAATATTCCGGCATGTCTTCACTGACTTTCCCCGGGAAGGTAGGTTGACGCTTCTCAAGGAATGATTCTACACCTTCTATGGCATCAGCAGTTTTCCCTCGATAGTAGATTCCTCGTGAATCCAGTTTATGGGCCTCCATGGGATGGTCAGCACCGAGCATCTTCCATAGCATCTGCCGAATCAGGGCAATGGATACCTGGGAAGTTGATTCAGCAAATTCATGGGCAAGATCACGCGCCGCCGGAAGAAGGTCTTTGGCTTTGTGAACGCTGCGGACGAATCCCCGACTCCGCGCTTCAGCAGCATCAAATACCCTGCCCGAAAAAGCCCATTCCAAAGCGGTTTGTATACCAACGATTCTGGGTAGGAACCAGCTGGAACAGGCTTCTGGTACAACCGCTCTTTTCGAAAAAACAAAACCGTAGCGCGCATCTTCCGATGCAAGGCGAACGTCCATGGCACATTGCATGGTGGCGCCGACGCCAACAGCAGGGCCGTTGCATGCTGAAATTATCGGCTTCAAGGATTCAAATATTCGTAAGGTCAATATCCCACCACCATCGCGACGCAACCCGCCGGTTTTCCCGGGGGCATCATTGTTGAATGTATTGCCGCCGCCTGACAGGTCCGCACCTGCACAGTAGCCACGGCCGGCCCCGGTAAATATGATCGCTCTTACATTATCATCCGCATCTGCCCTATCCAGAGCATGTATGATTTCCTGCTGCATCTGCCGGGTATAGGCATTCAGTTTATCGGGCCGGTCTAAAGTAATAGTCAGGATTTGATCATCAAGCTGGTAAATAATTTGTTGGTAGTCCATTTAAGTATTCCTGCTGTAGTGGTGGATGAGGTCTCTGAATAATTGTCTCTGGGCGTGGCTGCCGCCAATGGTGTAAAGACGGTCCTCGACCTGTTTTAGTTTGTCGACGCCACTGACGGTCCTGTTCTGGCCTATATCGACAAGGGCTTCTGCAGTTGTCAGGCCTACTTCTTTGCATATGCCGGCTTGTTGTCCCGTACGCTGGCTCCAGGCGCGGATTGCATCCAGAGAACGTGCAATAGTGGCCTGATCTTTGAGTACAGCCGGCGCCATCAGGTAGTGCAGGGTAATGAAAACCAATTCATCATCGCTTGCTCGGTGTCGCCAGCTTTGCAATGACTGCCACCGATCCCTGACATCGAGGCCCCGCATTTGCAGTCGCCATAACAAGCTGGCGGCGTTACAGACATCCAGGTAGAGATCATCCTGGAGAGGCTGAGTCAGCGCCTCATCGTAGATGGCCAGAGCTGTCTCAGCATCACCATTGCTCAGGTACAGGATCGCCCTATGCCAGTGCAGGTGATAGACAAAATTATTGGTATCGGTCCAGACGGGGATAAGCTCGCTCAACCAGTCTACGCCCTCCAGCCACCGATGCTGCATATGGTAGACGTGCGTCACGGCGTGCGCAGCCCATAGATCATAGGGATTCAGAGCGATCGCTTCTTTTCCTGTGGCTTCAGCAAGCTGGTATTGTCCCGATTCTTCAAGGCCAAAGCTATACATTCCAAGCACAAAGCTGCGCCAGATATGTTGTTCCGGCCAGGCGGGCAAAACACGGCCAATTGATTGGTACATGCTTGTGGCATCTCCTTGGTAGAAGTGCAGGTTGTGTGCGGCTTTTAAGGCAATGAGATCTGTTGGGTAGGTCTGCAGGATTTGTTCAAACTGCTTCAGGGCAGCATTGATATCATCGTCAAGCCAGTGATTAAAGGCGGCAACGTGGCGTTCTTCCCGGTGATTTAACGCTAAAGTGGTTAAGCTGTCCTGGCAGTTTTTGATGGCAGGCGAAAATCGGGGATCACTGCCCATTTTCAGCAGGTGGCCTTTTAATATCAGCGCCATAGGCCACGCTGAATCCTGTTCGAGCAGGCTGTTCAGTTTCACCATGGTATCGGGTTTAAATTGCAGATAGCTTTCCATAATCTCGTCAAATCGAGCTATGGGTGTGTTGGCGGGGGTGCTATAGCTGAGCCCTAAAGCATCTTGTTTTTGCATCAGTTCTGTCCGTAATTGCTCGTCATCTTGCTTAGGTACAGTAATTCTTTTTCTGTGCTGACGCGACCCAGGATGGTATTTCTGTGGGGGAATCGACCAAATTCAGTAATGATGGCAGCGTGAGATTGCCAGCCAGGTAGAAATCCGTGCAGCGCCTGTTGCCAGGGCAGTGATGCGCTGCGCAACAGTTCTTTAAGAAGACTGATGGCCAAATGCTGCATAGACAGGTCTTCACTGTGATGCAGTGGATGCCATAAGAATAGCTGTTCTGAAGGTGTTAGTTGCTGCGGGTGAATTGAATTGACTACCGCTAATGCCAGGTTCTGTGCCTGGGTATCGTTTTGCCAGGCAGCAGGGCTGCCCCTGAAAATGTGCCTGCTAAACTGATCAAGAACAATAACCTTGGCTGCGCAGACCTGAGGGAGATGAATGCCGGTAGATTTGTCTTGTGAAACTTGGCTCAGCAAGTCTGCAAACCGGTTTTTGATAGGGGTATCCAGGCGATGGCCATGCTTATACCATCGCTGTTTGGCGGTTTTTACGGCATCAGCCTGATACCGTGCTGAACCCAGCCAGTAATCGAGAACGGCATCTGAATCAATCTTCGTGG
>JAPKEK010000462.1 GCA_028822125.1 Pseudomonadales bacterium
GGAATGTGAGGAAATACCGCAAGGCAAAAGATGATGCCTATTATTATAATTGGCTGTTGAAAATCCCTGATGATCTACAGGAACCGTTTGCACCCTCCCATGAGAATCTAGCTGCGTTAGATTTAACATTGGATCAGCCAGCTGCAGCGCTGGCAGCTAATCTGAGGCGCGCATTTTCTGGAATTGTTGCAGGTAATATTAAGGAGTCGGGTATTCGCGCTATAGAAGAAAAAGGCCCTTTTCAACTTCATGGTGATGAAAAGCTGATGCAAATGATAGATCGGTTGCTGATTAGTTTTGCAGATCAGAAGCGAATGAAGATGCCCCTGTCGAATTATCATGCCTGTTATCAGATTGTGTCTTGATTGTTCTCTATGAAGGGAGTGGGGCCTATACTTATTCCAGAAAATTCCTAGACAGGTCTGGGACTGGCGTAGCAGTATGTTGGCATTATTAGAATTTATTGGTAAAGGAGAGAGATAGTATGTCGGAATCAGGTTTACAGCTTAGAACAGAAGTTTCGGATACAGGTCAGCTTACATTGCGGTTGCAGGAAGTTCAGTTTCCTGCGCCAGGTGAAGATGAGGTGCTTGTTAAAGTTGAGGCGTCACCCATTAATCCGTCCGATCTGGGTTTGTTATTTGGACCGGCAGATTTAACACAGGCCACTTTTTCAGGGTCCGCTGAACTTCCTGAGATCACGGCGCAGGTGCCGGAATCATTGCTTAGACAGATCAGCGCCAGAGCAGATCAGTCCCTGCCTGCTGGTAATGAAGGTGCAGGCCAAGTCATTGTAGCTGGCTCCTCGGACGCTGCCCAGAGTTTGCTGGGCAAGACAGTAGCCATTCTGGGTGGTGCCATGTACGCCGAATACAGGGTATTGAAGGCCAACCAGTGCCTGCTTATGAACGAAGGTGTATCTGCCCGTCAGGGGGCGTCCTGTTTTGTCAATCCGCTCACAGCGCTAGGCATGGTAGCGACCATGCGGGACGAAGGACACAGCGCTTTGCTGCATACGGCCGCGGCATCGAACCTGGGTCAGATGCTGGTAAAGATCTGTTTGAAAGATCAGGTGCCTTTGGTCAATGTAGTACGAAAAGCTGAGAACGTTGAGTTGTTGAAATCCCTGGGTGCCCAGCATGTTCTCAATTCCAGCGATGACGACTTCATGGAATCATTGATCGCGGTACTGACTCAGACCAATGCAACCATCGGTTTTGACGCAACCGGCGGTGGTAAGCTTGCCGGTCTGATATTAACCGGAATGGAGGCTGCCCAGGCAGCTAAGATGGGTGAATTTTCCCGCTATGGATCGACGCAGCATAAACAGCTTTATATTTATGGCGGCCTTGATCGGTCGCCGACTAGCTTCAACAGAAGCTTTGGTATGGCGTGGGGGTTAGGTGGCTGGTTGCTGACCCCGTTTCTTCAGAAGATTGGTCCCTCAGCGGCACAGGTATTGCGCCAGAGAGTGGCTGACGAGATCACCACCACTTTTTCAAGCCATTACACCCAGACCGTATCGTTGCCGGAAATGTTGGCCAGAGAAAACATAGAAGTTTACGCTCGGCAGGCAACACGAGAAAAATTCCTGGTTACACCGCATGGCTAACGCTGATATAACTAGCCCAGTAGCTTAGTGGTGTTGCCAGTTCTGATCGTAGATCAGTATGCCTTTGTCATGTAATACACTGATCTCTTGTGTATTCCAGGATAGCCACTCTTCCATGATCTGATGGTTGTGCTCGCCGCGGTGGGGAGCTGGCCCCCGAACGCCACTTTTAGCATCAGAGAACCGATACGGTGATTGTGTGATGGGTCGTTTGCCCCCTGCCCTGTCATCGATATCGATGATCGCACCGCGGGCCCGGGCGGTAGGTTGTTGACCTATGTCTGCTGGGTCGCGTACCAGGCCCCAGGCAACATTCATTTGCTTCATAACAGCATCAAAGGCGGTTGCTGTTGCCAGAGATTCAAAGAAAGCATTAACGGCGGCTCTTCGCGCCGAGATTTTCTCTGTTAGTTCCATGTCAGGTAAAGCGGGATCCGATAAATGTTTATTTTCGATCAGAAGTCGAAACATGATCCTGAAATCCGCAGAAATCAGTGCCGCCCCGAAAGGTAGCGACCAGATTTCGTTACTTATCGGGCCTGTATCCCAGGATGCCTCAAGGTCGTAATGGAGCTGGTCATCAGTTGCAATGGTGGAATCTAACATGGCGATATCAATGTGTTGTCCGCGTTTGGTTTTCTGCCGCAGTATGATCGCTGACAGGATCCCGACCAGACCATGTAGTGAGGCATTGGTATCCGCCGTGGAAAGGGGTAGATCACGAAATGAATCTGTGGTCGCACCCGCTCTTCTTGAGCTTCTCTGGATGAGGCCTGATTCAGCATGGATCACCGGTGCGTAAGCGGCTCTGCTTGACTCGGGGCCATCGTGTCCAAAGCCGCTGATGGATAGCATTATCAATCCAGGATTGATTTCTTTTAGCCTAGCGTAATCCAGACTGAGCCTGGCCATGACATCAGGGCGGTAGTTTTCGATGAGTATGTCGGTTTTTTCAACCAGAGCGTAGATCAGGTGGCGTGCATTTTCAGCGCGGAGATCCACACAGATATTACGCTTACCTGCATTTTGCTGGTGGTAGTATCCAGGAATGTCTGCAATACTTTTGCCCCAGTAGCGCGTGATGTCACCTTCTGGGGGTTCCACTTTTACGACATCTGCACCAAGGTCGCAGAGCATCCTTCCAGCAAACGGGCCCGCGAGCACCCGTGAAAAATCGAGGACTCTGAGATCTTTAAGTGGATATTCCATTGTACATTCTCCAGATGGGAATTAAGTGATTCTTATAGAATCCTAGAAGAGTAAAAAGCGAAAGGCTAGTAGGCAAAGTGATAAAACGATTGATTCAGATATTCTGTGTAGTGGTAAGCCTTGTGCTTGCCTTGTCTGTAGGGGCTGAAACACAGGCCGTGGTTGTTAACAGGGCAGACTTCAACGGCTTTTGGGAGCTTGATTTTGAGAATAGCGAGCATCCCAATGATAAATTGCGTTACCTGTACGAAGTAACCTTAAGTTACCATCAACGGCGGGTTAATCTTAATGACCCTC
>JAPKEK010000463.1 GCA_028822125.1 Pseudomonadales bacterium
CTCGTCTATTGGGTTATCAGCAGGGTATCCCTCATCTTCATCGCTACCCCCGAAAAACTTCCGTTCAGTAAGGTCGGCATAATAAACAATGAAACACCCGCCGAGGGTTATTACCCCTGTAAGTAGCACGATCATCACCACATGCGCCCATAGGGCAACCTTGATTGATTTAAGCTGTTTGAGGATCAATGCTTGAGTATCGGGCTTGTCTGAATCTGCCACGTGACAAGCCAGCCACACCACCCCCGATGATTATAACGTCTGATGTATTCTTGCTCATATTTTAATGTAGGTAAGATTCAGTTTACTATCCCCATTTTTTATCATCGCTAGCTCTATATTGACGAATGAATGCGGCTCAGAACCTTACAACATTCTTCTCTAAACAATTGAATCGGCAGCACTCTTTAAAGCCGCCTTCATGGGCAAGTATCATGGCGTCCTCAAGATTCATGCCTACTTCTTGTGTGGTATGGGCATCTGACCCAAAGGTGATTTGGACATTGGCGGGTTTAGCAAGTTTCAGAAGCTCAATGTTTGGGTAAATCTCGGCACAATCTTTGCGCAGACCAGCTGTGTTTAGCTCAATGCAGGTGCCGGTGCTTTCACAGGCAGCAAGAAAATTAAGGTAAAGGCCAGTGATGTCGCGCGTGGGGCGATGGTTAAATTTCTTAGGAAGATCCGGATGGCCGATTATCTGGAATAGTCCAGAGGCAGCGGCGTTAGTCAGGCGCGTAAAGTAATCGGTCCAAACCTCGTCCACATCGTGTTCAGCCCATTCAGCAAGGCGTTTGGGGTTGTCGAAATCCCATTTACCGGACACGTAGTGTACTGAACCTATAAAGTAATCCCAATTGTGGCGACGAGCCATTTCTTTTATCCAGGGTTCATGGCCTGGAATAAAATCCACCTCAAGGCCTAGCCGGATAGGCAGAGAGGGGTGGGCTTCGCGCGCGTGCTCTACTTTTGCAACATATTCCTTTAGTTCGCACGCTAGCATGCGCCAGTCGTCCTGGTCGTCATGTTCCACGGGCGAGTGATCGCTGAAACCAATCTCAGGCAGACCCAGCTCCAGCGCGCGTGCGGCGTATTCAGTCGGTTCACCTTTGGCATGGCGACACAGTGGTGTGTGCATGTGATAATCAGCCGGCAACGACATGAGCGGAGAATAGCCATTTAACCTCACCGAGTGAAGGGATTTGATTGACATCAATAAGGGGCACTTTCATTATTCACAGGCGAATCCCAATGGTATTTGCCCCGCTTGCCGGGTTTTTTTGCTTTATGGCTAATACAATTCTAGTGGGTGCTCAATGGGGTGATGAAGGCAAAGGTAAGATCATTGATGTTCTTACTGAAAAAGCTGACATAGTTGTTCGCAGTCAAGGTGGGGCTAATGCTGGGCATACGGTTAGAGTGGGTGACAAGGAGTATATTTTGCACCTTATTCCTTCGGGGATTTTACGTGAGACTAAGGTTTGCCTGATTGGCAATGGGGTTGTCATTAATCCCACCTCTCTGGTCGGTGAATTGGACGGTCTAAAGCAAAAAAAAATCAGTGTCAAAGGCCGGCTTTTTATTAGTGATAAGGCGCATTTGGTTATGCCTTATCACAGTGAACTTGAATCCTGTGCGGAGCGTTTAAAGGGAAGAAATAAGATTGGCACGACTCTCCGCGGGATTGGCCCGGCTTACGGAGATAAGATTGCCCGCACCGGTTTGAGAATGGCTGATTTGGTGGATGCGAAACGGTTGGAAGCGCGCCTACGCGATCGTGTTCGTGAGGCCAACCGTTTAATCAAGGCTTTTGGCGGAAAATCTATTTCTTTTAAGTCTGTTTACGCCGAATACGGGAAGGCAGCAAGACGACTCAAGCCCTTTGTTGCCAATACGACTAAAATGTTACACGAGGCTTTGGCGGCAAAAAAAGAGGTGTTATTTGAAGGGGCACAGGGAACGTATTTGGATATTGATCAAGGGACCTACCCATTTGTGACTTCTTCCAACACGACGTCAGGGGGTGCTTGTACTGGATCAGGGATGCCGCCTAACAAGGTGGATCATGTCATGGGTGTTATTAAAGCGTATACGACCCGAGTGGGCAGTGGTCCATTCCCGACGGAGGATGATGCAATTGGAGATATGCTTCACAATATGGGCAGGGAATTTGGAGCCACGACAGGGCGCCCGCGGCGTTGTGGTTGGTTTGATGCCGTGGCAACGCGTCAGGCTGCACAGGTTAATGGAATTGATCAACTGGCGGTTACAAACATTGATGGATTAGATAAGTTGGCTGAAATACGTGTTTGTACGGCATACCGGTTACGCGGCAAGATCATAGATTATGTTCCAACAATATCTAATGATATTGAACAGGTGAAGCCGATATATGAGACCTTTCCTGGTTGGCAAGTGGATACAACCAAAGCGAAGATCTGGAATGATCTTCCGCCCAAGGCTCGCAAGTATTTAAAAGCAGTTTCCCAAAGTGTAGGAGCAAAAATTGTGATCGCATCGGTTGGCCCTGCGAGAAATCAGACCATTTTCAGGTGAGTGTGCGAGCTGTAAAACTCAGTGCAAAGGCGCAGGAGTTGTTGCCACGTCATGTGGCTGTAATCATGGATGGTAATGGGCGGTGGGCTAAAGAACAAGGGTTGCCTAGGGCGGAAGGACACCGCCGAGGTGCCGAATCTGCCAAGGCAATCACGAGGGTTGCGTCAGATATAGGGATTCGCTATCTGACCTTGTACACTTTTTCCACCGAAAACTGGAGTCGTCCCAAAACAGAAATCGATGCTATTATGGCGTATCTGGTGTACTACGTTAAGCAGGAGACGCCAGAACTGGATAAGTATAATGTACGTTTAGAGGTAATCGGACAAGTTTATCGGCTTCCTGAGAAAGTCCAGAATCAGCTAAAGAAATCAAAAAAGCAGCTGTCTAAAAACACGGGACTAACACTGGTGCTTGCGCTTAATTATGGATCACGGGCAGAAATTGTAGATGCTACTCGAATTATTGCCGAGAAGGTCGAATCAGGCGAGTTGGTTTCCGAGGATATAGATGAAACCTTGATGGGTATGCATCTTTACACGAGCCAGATTCCTGATCCAGATT
>JAPKEK010000464.1 GCA_028822125.1 Pseudomonadales bacterium
CTTGATGTTCTTATTATTTACCAGTGCGACCCTTGTCTTTGCCTATTACATTGTCAGTGACTTAGGCGGCATCGCATCCTCTATCGAAAATATGGCCCGACTTGAAAGCAAGCCTGGCATCGCTTCCTGGAGCGGCATTGTTGGTCCGGGGACCGAGTGGCCAACGCCGATGGATTACCTTATATGGGCATTCGTTATCGATCTAGCCTGGAGCGCGGTCTATATTGTCGGCCCTTGGCAGGCAGGCCGTCATTTGATGGCGAAGAATGAGCATGTCGTTCTACGATCAGCGATGTATGCACTCATTATCGTCGCCCTTTTGCAGACCGTCATTTATGTCCTTGGCGGGATCGTTAATTTGGTAAAGACTGATATTACGCCTTCTGAAACAGTACTGGTTTGGGCGGCGAGAAACTTAGTTCCAGAATTTTTAGGTGCCCTCGTATTAGCTGGCATCATGGCAGCGGCATTATCGTCCGCTTCTACCTTTCTCTCTCTGGTCGGATTCAGTGCGAGCAATGATGTTGTGAAAAGAGAGAAGGCGCTAGATCTACGATCAATACGTGTGATCATGATGGCTGTGGGCGTTGTTGTCTTACTCGCGAGCCTTTATTTTCCACCCAATATCTTCTGGCTGATGCTGTTCGTTGGAACCATCTATGCTTCCTCCTGGGGGCCAGTTGGCCTCATGAGTATATGGAGTAAGAGCATTACAGAGGCCGCAGCCTATTGGGGTATGTTAAGTGGCTTTGTGTTTAATGTGATCCCGGCAGGCCTTGAATACTTCGGCTATATTACATGGCCAAGCTATCTTCACCCGGCTATTATTGGCACGGTCATAAGCCTTATCACCATACGCATCATCTCAAAAAGGGGCGCCGTGACAGGGCAAGAGGCCGCTTATCGGGACGAGCTTCACATTACCCCTGAGGAAGACATTGAAGCTAAGAAAACAAGAACGACCATGATCGCCCCTGTGGTACTCATTCTATATGGCTGTGCCATGCCGTTTGCGATGGTAAATTATTACATCAAGCCCTATCAACGCGGTACGGGAGAAATTCTGGCGGATGGCTCTATGAATTGGCAAACTGGAGAAGCATGGTTTAGCCTGTCACCTGCGGTCATTTTTATATCACTCGGCACCCTTGCCGCAATTGTGATTTGGCGTAATTACCATCCAGAAATGAATCAAGCAAACAATCCAAAACCGGGGGTATACACCGAAACAGATAGTAATCGTTAGAGAAAACTTAAAAGGAAACACGCCTCTAAAACGCCAACCTGCTTTAGTGTGCCCCGTTTTAATTAACTATTGTCAACCATTCAGCCCAACGAATATACTGGCGACCGGCACACGAAACTAAATTGGCCTTGGAACTATGACCTGTACGGAGATTGTAATCGTTGGAGCCGGCGCTGCGGGTCTGACTGCCGCCAAGGAATTACAGCGACTTAAACAGGACTTCCTTCTGCTCGAAGCTTCACATCGAATCGGTGGTAGAGCCTACACCGAAGTTCTCGCCCCGAACATGCCCTTCGATCTAGGCGCACATTGGATTATGGAGCCGTCTAGAAACCCGCTGATGCATCTTGCCGAGCGCGAACTACTATGTGTCGAAAAAGATGGTAAACACTATACAGCCGGCCGATATTTCGAGGACGGAGAATGGCTGCCAGAGGGTAGTGAGCGAGAGTTAGGCGCCTATTGGGACAATCAGTTTGAAGCGATGGTGCTGGCTGTTAAAGGTCATCAGGACGCCTCTGTATTCGATGCCATTGATAATGATGATCGCTGGGCAACGTACTTTCACGCACTGTACGCAAAGGACAACACTCGTGATGTCGATCAAGCTTCGGTGAAGGACGCTCTGGCGTTTGTGCACGAGGAAGACGACCTCGCCGTTGCCAGCGGACTTGGCGCACTAATGGTCCGATACGGTGAGGGAGTACCTGTTATGCTGAATTCAGCGGTTCGCAGCCTGGATTACTCCGGTTCGCGACTTAAGCTGAATACCGCTAAAGGTCATATTCATGCCGACAAAGTCATCTTGACAGTGTCCAACGGCGTACTGGCATCGCAGGGGATAAAATTCAAACCCGATCTGCCGAATTGGAAGCTCGATGCAATCGAAGGACTTCCCCTGGGAAGCCATACCCGAGTAGCGCTGATGTTTGATAAGACCGTCTTGCGCGAGCTGCCAGCGCATTTCACAGTTAACACATCTAGGGAAGGCCCAATTCACTTCAGAAACCAACCCTTCGGCTATGACTATGTTGAAATCGTAATGGGCGGTCGCGTTGCCGAATGGATGGAAAAGTCGGACCAGCGCGCGACTGTAGAGTTTGTTCTGACGAAACTTCGGGATGTACTGGGAAGTAAAGCAGTGCCATATCCTACGCACCATATCGTTTCGGCATGGAACGGCGATGAGTGGGTCAAAGGCGCGTATAGTAGTGCACAACCCGGCGCGGCGGATCAGCGGTCGATTCTTGCGCAGCCAATCGACAGCCGGATTTACTTCGCGGGTGAAGCGACCTCCAGTACCGCCTATGCAAGCATTCATGGCGCCTGCATTTCCGGGCGAGATGCAGCGCGCGCGGCAGTGACCTAGGTCGGAGTATTCCATTGGTTAAAGGTAAACGTGGCATATGAATGAAGAACCAGATGTTATCATTATCGGTGCCGGTGCCGCTGGACTGTCAGCTGCCAAGGAATTAACCAGGCAGCGTTTGCGTTACACCTTGGTTGAAGCTTCTCACCGCATTGGTGGGCGAGCTTACAGCGAAGAAATCGCGCCGAATAATTGGTTTGATCTTGGCTGCAGTTACCTTCATCAGGCCGAGACAAACCCATTTGTTCCCATAGCAGAGAATTTGGGAATAGTACTGAAAAAAGACAAGGGCGATCTATTTACCCTGGATCAGGTGCGAAGCTACTACAACGGTATCAGGCTGGACGATAACCAGTCGGCCTTGCGCAATCAGTATGATCAGCAGTGTACTGAACGTATTATTGCATCAAATGCGCAGGGCAAAGATTCAGCGGTGGCGGACGTTATAGACCTGGATAGCTCTTACGCCGCGCCCCTGATGATCGGCATGGCGACCGCT
>JAPKEK010000465.1 GCA_028822125.1 Pseudomonadales bacterium
TGATTCCGAAAAGGTACAAAATGTGGCGAGTCAGGATTCATTCTGAATATGACCGGGATCTGCTCCGGTGGCAGTACGTCTGGCATCTGCAGATCGCAGAAATCAATAGTCAGGCGTTGTCCAGCAAAGGTGGCGGTTGCGACTGCAATAGTTCGCTTGCCTTGGGTCAGAAGACCCGTGCAGGTTGATAGAGAACGGCCCTGCTTGAGGATTTCGATTCTTAGCTGCGCGCGGCCAGGCGTCGATGCTGATAGGAAATGAATTGTGATTGAACGGGTTGGTTTAGCGTCTATGCTGCTTTTCATACCCTTTAACAAAATGGCTGCAATGTAGCCGCCATTGGGCCCTATCATGACATTCCAGTCAGGTGAAATAGTAACGTCAAATAATTTAACCTGATCTGAAGCATGGTCATCGCGATGAGTCGACACTTCGGTAATTGCAGTAGCTTGGTCAAGGGCGTTCATTGATATTCAATATTCAGTTTGTGGTTGATCTTTTAGGTTGTTTTGGGTCCGTTATAGCGGGTCTTTCTTGCCACTGAAAAAAGTCTTAACTGTGAAAGTCAAAACCCTTTCGATAGTTGAAGAAGGATTGGTCTGCATTTCTATTAACCAGGCTCCGACCATGCAGGGGATGGTGCAGGCTGCGTACTTCATGTTCAATCTGGTAAATAGCTTTTCCTTGCCTGTTACAGATCATTTCGAATCTGTATTGGTTCGCATCTGATTCTTCGGTAATTAGGTTCATTTTTTCCAGTTGAGTATGTGGCCCCGAAAAATCCGCAAGATAAATGGCAATGTGGTGCCCATCATAGGGCTTCTGCTCGCGGCGACTTTCTTTGAAGTTGATAGTCTGCCTTGTTCCGATATGAATGCTGCACGCTGCCTTGCGTTCGATGACCTGTGCTTTAAACACTCTCGAGTAGAAGTCTGCGATATTTTTGGCTGTGCCATTGGCAACATCAAGTTCGATATAGGGCATCCCCAGGCTCATGCCGTTAAAGCCTGCTGGGGAGTGGCAACGGATGCGGTTGCCCCAGGGGCAGGTTACCATAATGTGGCTTGCATGAACCTTGAATGCAAATTTTGTATCAGCAAGTCCTTTTTTAGCGCGGGTTAGGCGCGCTGCCAACTGCACCAGGTCAGGAACGACCAGCCCAATTACGCCTCTTAATACCTGGGCCGGTCCCGTTGGTAGATGAAATTGCTCGTCTCCAGCATTGATCCAGAGATTATGGGTGCCAAAATCGATAATGGGGTCGCGAGTCAAGCCAAGTGCCCTGCAGTAAAAGGAGAGAGCAGTATTTTGATTGGGAACTGTTAAATTGACATGCTCAAGGGACATGATATTGCCGACGTCGACTGTTGTACGATCGAATCTATTCATTGATTAGCTCCTTCATTAACCTGTAATAGTCCACCGAATTAACTATGAATCGATGCCAACAGGTATTTCATTTTGTTAATGTACCCCTCGATCAAAATAAATTGCAACCATCGGTATGGATATACTAGCTGGGTTGTCGGTAGTTGATCGCGCTAAGGTTACTGGAATTTCGGATCTCCATTGTGATCGGATGGACGGTAATTCAGGTATGACTGGCGCTCCAGACGCAGATAGTGTGATCGATTCTACAAGTAGACTCGCAGTTATTGGTAGTGCAATAATCTGTTGTAGAGCGTTAGCATAGGGACAGGGGGAGATAAAGGGAGATATAGACAGATGAGAATAGTGACAGACAGACAGATAGATTGAGATAGGAGTCACTTCAGGCTGCTATAGTGCCAGGGAAGCAAAAACATGAAAAACCGCTTTTGCCGGATAGGATTAGTCCTCGCGTTAGGGCTTTACCCGTTATCTTTAATTGCCGACTATTTTTTATTGCCTCTCGAGGCAGTTACGGATAGACAGCAGCTGACTTTGTACGCGGATCTGGGTCAGGTGCGAACCCGCTTTCAGTTACCTGTCCGGGCCGAATCTATTTTGCAGCTGACTTTAGAGGTCCCTGCCAGTATTGATGCCAACAGCATAATGCTCAGAGATAATCCCGGAGAAATCTCGGTCAGAGAACTTCGCTATCAAAATGATCTGTTAAACAGGCAATCCTGGCAGAGCGCTTTATTGGGTCAGGAAGTTGAGTATCAGATCGAAGGTGATCACCCGCTTGGACCACTGCTGTCGGGGCGACTACTTTCACTGGATCCAGACTTGCTGGAAGTGGATGAGACCTTGATACTGACGCCACCGGGCACATTGGTATTTGCCAAGCAGGATTTTGTTGTAACACCAACACTGTACTGGCAGGTAGAGGGAGATTTTTCTGAATCTCGCACAATCGATGTGAGTTACATGGCCTCTGGATTGTCATGGAGTGCCAGCCATAATCTTGTTATGGATTTTGACGAGTCGAGCACCGCGTTGATGACCTGGGCTGATATTGTCAATCTAACCGACAAAGAATATAAACTGGATTCGTTATCGTTGGTTGCAGGGGACCTCAATAGGGCAGACTCACCCGGCTCCGGAAACAATCTGCGTTCAGCAATGGCAGAATTAAGCATGAATAGGCTGGGTGCTGATGTGTCCCCCGAGCGGCAGAGCCTGAAGATTTACCATGAGTATCAATATAACAGACCCGCCAGGATACTCCGTAAGGGGACGCTGCGATTACCTCTGATTGGCCATCGTGTGCTGAGTTCAGAATTGGTATACCAATTGAGATCAAATGTGTCCCTGTATAACAATCCACAACAGCCTGTCAGACAATCTGTGAATACCTTACTTCGATTGAATAATACTGCGCGTCAATCTGCAGATGGCTCAGTTGACCGACGAGATCGACCGGACCCTCGCGCTGATGGAGCCGCGATTTAAGGGGGCGATCGAGGTCGCCCTCGAATATCAGCCGATCCCCGAAGTGCGTTGCTTTCCCGGCCAGCTCAATCAGGTCTTCTTGAATCTGTTGATGAATGCGTGCGACGTGCTCGACGACGACGGCGGCACGATCACGATTCGGACCCAACCGAGTGAGGCGGGTGTCCGGATCGATTTCCAGGACTCGGGACCTGGGATTCCGGCGGAGGTGGCATCGCGCATCTTC
>JAPKEK010000466.1 GCA_028822125.1 Pseudomonadales bacterium
AATACGATAAAGGCTATGGCCACTTCACAACACGCCAGAATATCCAGTTCAACTGGCCCAGGCTCGAACAGGTACCGGATATACTTGAACAACTGGCAAGCGTGCAGATGCATGCTATCCAAACCAGTGGCAGCTGCATAAGAAATATTACCGCCGACCCGCTCGCGGGCGTTGCAAACGATGAAATGGAAGATCCCAGGCCCTGGGCTGAAATCATTCGTCAATGGTCAACCCTGCATCCTGAATTCAACTGGCTGCCCAGGAAATTCAAGATCGCCCTCAGCGGTAGCGCTCATGACAGAGCTGCCATAAAAGTACATGATATTGGCTTGAAACTGGTCAGGCAGCAACACAGGACGGGCTTCGAAGTATGGGTCGGTGGCGGCCTTGGAAGAACACCCATTATTGCTTCAAAAATAAAGCCCTTCCTCGAAAAAGAGCACCTGTTAACTTATCTGACTGCTATATTGCGTGTCTACAACCGCCTGGGTAGAAGAGACAATAAATATAAAGCCAGGATAAAAATATTAGTAAAAGCGCTGGGTGCCAACGCTTTCGCGCAACACGTCGAATCCGAATGGTTAACCCTGAAGGACAATCCTGATACCATCAGCGAAGCTAATATTGATCGGTTTAAAAACTGCTTCAGCAAACCGGACTATCTTCACCTTGAGGATGAATCGGTCAGCAACGACAACATTGCCGAATCTGACTGCCAGTCATGGTTGAAGCACAATGTGCTGGACCACAAAATGCCCGGTTACGCCATCGTAAACATCACCTTAAAAGACATAGGCTCTGCCCCCGGTGATATCACCGCTTCCCAGATGGATTTAATAGCGGGCCTTGCAGACACCTACAGTTACGGTGAAATCAGGGTTACCCATGAACAAAACCTGGTACTGGCGGATGTCCGACAAAGCGATCTGGTGACGCTCTGGCACAGCCTCACAACGGCAAAGCTGGCAACCGCAAACCTGGGGCTTATCAGTGATGTGATCTGCTGCCCAGGTGGAGATTTCTGCTCGCTTGCCAACGCCAGATCAATTCCATTAGCTCATGCCATTCAGTCCCAATACCAGCAAATTCAAGAAGTCGCTGATATAGGGGCGCTGGACATCAATATCTCAGGCTGTATGAATGCCTGCGGTCATCATCATGTCGGCAATATAGGTATTTTGGGCGTGGATAAAAAAGGGCTTGAGTACTACCAGGTTTCTGTCGGTGGTGATGCCGGAGAACAGACCCAACTGGCACGTATCCTTGGCCCCGCTTTTCCTGAACAGGAAATTACACAGGCCATAGAACGCCTGGTGCAATGCTATAAGGAATCGCGATTACCGCAGGAAGGTTTTATGCAAACATTCAATCGCATTGGTATAGAACCATTTAAAGCCGCCGCTTATCCAGGAACTGCAGTATGAAAAAACTGATCACAGTCGATCCATCGACTGACTCGACTATTGATATAGACCGGCGGAAACAGCCAAACGAGCATCTTCTGGCGCTATCAGATTACCTTAAACTGAGCACCCCAGACCAGGTCAGACAGGTGGTTTTACTCGAACCGGATGAGGACATTGACGCGGTTTTTGTAGCCATTGGTGAATCATCAGTAATCGCCTTGAATTTTCCCAGCTTCTTCGACGGAAGACCCTTTTCAACCGCATCCATACTGCGCCAGAGATATGCATACAGGGGGGACATTCGTGCTGTCGGGGCGGTGCGGGTAGACCAACTTGAGCAAATGTACCGATGCGGCTTTAGCAGTTTTGAAATCGACGATGAGCCGCTATCCAATACGCAAATCTCAGCATTGCAGTTCTTTTCGTATCACTATCAGAGCATAATCAGCAACGCTGCTGGCCAGCACGCTTATAACAGCGAGAACACGGCACAGCGCAAGGCATCACTCTGAACGATGTCAGGGCCTCAAATTGACCACGACCCGTCCAGCAACCTTGCCCGCAAAAATATCCGCTATCGCAGCAGACAACCCCTCTAGATCGATATCAATTGCCATTTCTGCAAGGGTCTCCAGATGCCAATCGGCGGCCAGACGGTTCCAGTTACGTGCTTTATCCAGCACAGGCAACTCAACCGAGTCGATACCAAGAACATTTACGCCGCGAAGAATAAAAGGCAGTACCGTAGCAGAGAAAACCGGCGAAGATACTAAACCACAGATGGCCACACTACCCTGGTAATCCAGCGACTTGATGATATTTGAGAGGATTTCTCCACCTACCGTATCAATAGCGTTCGCATACGCCGGCGCGGCCAGAGGCCGACTGTTGGCATCCTCCAATACACTTCTTGCCAACACCGTCTGGGCTCCCAGACCCTCTAAGTACGCTGATTTATCCGCTTTCCCTGTGCTGGCAACTACCGAGAAGCCGAGCTTAGCCAGCAGGGAAACAGCCACCGAGCCAACACCGCCGGTAGCGCCTGACACGATCACCGGTCCCTGGTCTGGCGCTGCATTCATCTGCAGCAATTTTTCAACGCACAGGCTAGCAGTCAGCCCAGCCGTTCCGATGATCATACTTTCCCGAAGTGAAAGACCCTCTGGGAGCGACGTGATCCAGTCAGCCGGCACACGAATATACTGCCCAAACCCACCGGGCGTATTCATACCCAGATCAAAGCCAATAACGATGACGCTATCGCCAGGGGAAAACTGGCTGACCGAAGATTCCATGACCAGGCCCGCTGCATCGATGCCTGGTGCATGAGGATAGGATCGAGTGACTCCCGGCATGCCATTTGCCGATAAAGCATCCTTATAATTAACAGAGGAATAATGGACCTCGATCAACACCTCGCCAGCAGGAAGATCCTTAATATCCCGCTCAATTATCGAATGTGTTACCCCTTCATCGTTTTTTTCTACCCAGAATGATTGAAAATCTGACATTTGAATCCTCTTTTAACTTAAAACTTTTAACTTAAAACGTTTCTCACTTAAACCGAGTTGAGTGTATTTACTTTACCTGGCTGTCCGGCAGCTTCGCTAAATGCTGCCCAGGTGACTGCCATTGTCCTGTGATCACCTCAATCTTCTTTAAAACCTTCTGCCATCGATTCAGGGTT
>JAPKEK010000467.1 GCA_028822125.1 Pseudomonadales bacterium
GCTCCTCCCTGAAGTAGGTTCTTGACAGATCATAAGGGTACGAGTTTTCGTCGGATTGGTATTTGAACCCGGCTGGCAGGGCTGGAGAGCCCATCCAGGAGGGGTCCTTTCGGGTGCGCCAAGGGTCACTTTCATGCCCTCTGAGATAATCCCATGAAAGAAAATCTGTGTGGTAATTTTCACCGCCGGTTTCGAATAAATGAGGATGGTCAGTAATTAAACGGGTGACAATCCCTTTGCGTCTCAGGTAATGGGAAAGCGGGCGTTCCCACAGTTCGATTGAACCCCAGGGCTTCCACAGGAAGTCCAGTGCGCCCACTAGAATATCGTGTCGTGCGGGCATACAGGGCAACGAGCCTGTGTAATGTTTCTGGAATCGCAATGATTTGGCGGCCAGGCGGTCGATGTTAGGGGTTTTGAATTCCGTGCTACCGTAGCAACCCAGCATATGTCTGTTCAGGCTATCCAGTAATATAACCACTGCTTTTTTGGGTTTATTCATATAGCGTTAGAGGGTTACCAGTGCAATTATACGATAACCCGAATGGAGGCAGGCCAGCAACAGGTACGCTTGTCGAAGAGGGGCTATAATGCAATCGGGGTCCGCGTGGCCCGAAATTCCAGTGTCTGTATGCTGTTGTGCAGGTGGATCTGGACGTAATTGACCTGATCACTGTGCACTTCCATCAAGCCGGAAGATTGGTAGCTGTATTCGTTGGGCGCAAGATTGCTAACCAGTTCTTGATAGATAAAAACAAAGTTACCTTCTAACTCGGATCCGATCAATTGAGGCAGGGTTAGCTGTCCACTGGGGTCAGTGACGGTAAAAGTCGATTCCAGATACAGTGCCAGTTGAGCAAGTTCCTTTATGGATGTTAATTCAGGGCTGACGACGCCTAAATTTTGAAGGACTTGCAAAGCGTCTTTAGCATGGATTCGATGGCTGATTTCGATCAGGCCCTGGTCATCGGCCTGGGCGATTGTGGTCCACATATGGTGCTGCCGATGCGCCGTAGCTTGCATAGAGCTAAAACATAAAGCGAGCGCCAGCCAATTGATGGTCAGCAAGTATGAATTACGCATATGAATAGTCGAATCCCGATCTGCGATTTAGGGGCTGCATCTCTAGTTTCCCCTATCCAGTGGTACGGAATCGGATTGATCTTCGCCATCTTTCCTTTTCGATTTCAATTTGACCAACATGTCGGCCATCAGGTTTTTCCTTTTATTTTTACCCTTATAAACGCTTAATCGAGAAGGTTTGATCTCAGGCGGATAGCGATTGTTGTCGAAGTCTGCATCCCCGATCTGATGCTTTTCATCGATTGCAATGGCGTCAATGGGTTTATCTTCAACCATGAGGAAAGTGACCTCATCGGCATCTCTTCGCCAGATCTCAGCCGGCAGCATGCTTTCTTTCTTGCTGCCATCAGCATAGTAAATACTCAGAGGGATGGGTGATATGAGACCACCTGTATTCTTGAAATCGATAAAATATAGGTAGGGGTTTTCCCTGAGCACACGATTAAAGGCTCGGCTTTCCCAGTCCTCCAGGTTGTCCAGAAACCTGCTGTATTGGTTTCTATCTTTGTTGGTTACCGTGTACGGGTCATTGTCGTTGTAGAAATCCCGTAGTTCAGGAAAGCGCTCTGCACGGGGAATTATGCCCTGCTCTTGATTGCGTTGCTCACTAATGGGTGCGGGCTCATCTCCGGCTTTCTTGGTTCTATCCAGCGCAAAGTCCTTGTCAGGATCGCTTGTCTTGATCCGATAAGTACGTATTTGACTGATGCCCAGATCAACATGTTCCGTTGTATAGAACCAGCCCCGCCAGAACCAGTCTAGATCAATGCCAGAGGCGTCTTCCATGGTTCGAAAAAAATCGGCGGGGGTCGGACGTTTGAACTTCCAGCGATTAGAGTACTCCCGAAAAGCAAAATCGAACAGTTCTCTCCCCATGATGGTTTCTCTGAGGACGGTGAGGGCCGCGGCCGGTTTACTGTAGGCGTTCGGGCCAAATTGCAAAATGGAGTCAGATTGAGTCATGATTGGCACTTGACGGGTTGACGTCATGTATTCCGGGATGTAGTCCAGCACATTGGTCTGATCGCGGTTGAAAGCAGGGAAATGCTCCTCCCATTCGAGTTCGGCAACGTATTCAAGGAAGGTATTTAACCCTTCGTCCATCCAGGTCCATTGCCTTTCATCCGAATTTACGATCATGGGAAAGTAAAAGTGGCCAATTTCATGAATGATGACGCCAATTAATCCATATTTGGTTCTTCTTGAATAGGTTATCTCGCCAATTTCCTGTTCGAGTTCTTCGCTACTGTCTGTTTCTTCCGGGTCTGAACCGTCGATTGATATTTTGTCTTCTGGCTTGGCGGGTCGATAGCCATTAAAAGTGATCATGGGATATTCCATGCCGCCACTTTCCCAGGTGTTGACACTTTGGGCGGTGGGGTAAGGGTAGTCGAAGGAAAATCTCGAGTATACCTCCATAGTATGAGCCACAGCGTGGGTGGAGTAACGTGACCAGATCGGTTGTGCCTCATTTGGGTAAAAGGACATGGCCAGAACCTTGTCGAATTTTGCGCCTGGTTGAAGATGTAGCATCGCATCCCAGATAAATTTAGTTGACGATGCCCAGGCAAAATCTCTTACGCGCTCAGCCTTGAATCTCCAGGTCTTGCTACCGGAAGGCTCTAATGATTCATTTGTCAGTGCTTCCTCTGGCGTTATGATAAAGCTGGGTTTGTCAGCAGATATTGCGGCAAAGCGCTTTCTCTGGTCTGCTGATAATACCTCTTTAGGGTTGGTCAGACGTCCGGTCGCGGATACGACATGATTGTCCGGAACGGTGATACTGACATCGAAATCCCCAAATTCCAGGGTAAATTCGCCTCTGCCGAGAAAAGCCTTGTGCTGCCAACCGGCATAATCCGTGTAGGCAGCAAGCCTCGGATACCACTGTGCCAGAAAAAATATCTGTGTTTTGTTGGTATCAAATTGCTCGTAACCACTTCTTCCGCCGAGAGCAGCCTCTTCGATGATATTGAATTCCCAGTTGATGTTGATGTGGG
>JAPKEK010000009.1 GCA_028822125.1 Pseudomonadales bacterium
CCTCGCGCTCACGCACCAGTACTGCTCTGGTGGTAGCAATCTCTCGATCACTATGTACAGCGATCAGCTTTCGGCCTTCTGCGCTGAGCGCGTTCGCGACATCGTCATGAAACAAATAATAGCCAGTGGCGGGTGGATAGGATGCTGCGGCGTATTTATTGAACAGACCGACGCGGTTGTGACTCGAACGGTTGGGGTCTGCGCGATGCCAAAGGTGCATATTCATTAACAACAAGTCACCCCGCTGCAAGCCTGGGTCGATGAATTCATGAGCTTCTGGCCTGATCGCCGGTTCAACCTCAAGGCAGGGTGTTTTCCCTGGATGAACCCTTTCAGTCCGGTGTGAACCGGGTGCCACATAAAGCGGACCGGCTGCTTCGTTAAAATCACAGAAAGGAACGATGGTGAACAGCCAATGCATCGAACTGCCCACCGGGCGCCAGCGTTTATAATCGTGATGCGCGGGCAGGCCAGCACCGTCAGGTGTTCGGTCATAGATCACATAGGCGGTCAGCACTGGATCATCTGCCAGCAGGTCACGTGCTGAACTGACGATGGTTTCATGCTCGATAACAAACGCAAGATCCGGATCGCGAGCGGACTGGGTTGCCAAAGTATAGCGGCCGGGATCTGGGTATACCGGCGCGTTGGGATCGAGGGTACCATCGAGCGGTGGGTTATTTGCGACTCCCTGCTCGAGGCGTTGAATATCTATCTCATCAATTGCACTTTTGAGAATTAAGTATCCTTGATCATTAAATTGTTCGATTTGCGTTTTACTTAGCATAGTGGTCACGTTGTCGAACTAATAATAAAGATTTTAATTGACGGCATTCCTAATCTAATGGACTGCCCAACCTGCAAGATAAACCTTTTTCCCAACTAAGGCATTGCTTATCTTTACTCTGACCCCATTGCCGAAAGGAAATCCTGTCGAACACGACATAAGTTCAACCCTTCTCGGCGACGATTCTCCAGTTCAAATCTGCTATTTTAGCTTTCTCAGCATCGGTCCAGGCTTGCCCACCTGTTTGAAGTAAATCTAGTGATTCTTCGACCCAGGGCGGGAGAATTCGTATCGCCTCCAGGCCCCGAACCAACTTTCGACCCATCAAGATCAAATCGCGTTTTTGTTCACAAATTGGCCAGGCTTCACTTTTTGAAGGTGCCGATAAAAGGACTCGGAACCCTGCTCTTTCCAGAGCCGCACAGACATCAGACGGATACATGGACTGTGTCGCCGCCAGGGTAGGAAGGTAGCGTTTGTGAAGGGCTACATGTTCTTGGTTAGTCCAATCGAAGTAGGGCGTCAACAGGTATTCAGAACAAGCATATCGGGCACCGGGTTTCAATACGCGGTACATTTCCTGTGCATGTGCATCCAGCTCTTCTTTCTTGAAGAAAGGCCAAACGGCCTGGATAGAAAAGCATCCGTCAAAACTGTCTGATTCGTACTCAAGGCGCTTATGGTGGTCACCCGTTTTGAAGTGAAGTCGATCACTCATGTCACATTCGGCAGCCCATTCAACTGCGTTTTCAAGCTGGTTCGGGTCGATGTTGTAGCCTGATACCTGGCCACCGGTCAGTGTGGCAAAGTGATGCGCAATCCTTCCTCTTCCACATCCCATGTCTAACAAATGGGATTTATCAGCATTCTTTAGATTGAGCTCTGATAACAGAGCTTGTTCGCATAGCAGCTGATTCTGGTACAGACCTTCTGAGTCATTCAGTTGTGGTGGGATGTAAAGTTTTTCCAGATCGAACACCGACAGCATGTTGTTCAAGACTTTGTAATAGTCCGCCACTGCTTTGGTCTCATCTGCAGTCTTAGTCTTCTCACCGTCCTGCATCCGCTGAAAGAAACGATACGCGTCAATACAAGCTTGTTTATCCTCTTCGGGCAAATTCGCCAAACGTCTCAGTCCGGTAACCGCAGTCTTGATTCTGTACCAATTCAACTTATACGCCTTTCTTTACATTTGTTATATTTGCGTCGAGCCTGAGGTAAGGACTCAAACCCTATCCTTAAATCCGGTATCACTAATCTATAGCGCTCTGACAAGCTAATTAATGGGATCAGTCGATTAGAGAAATTAGGAGATAGTATGGTCAGGGTAAAGTGCCGGAGTATAACATGCCCAATAAATGTCTCTCACAGCTTGCGCACAACCACATCATCTGCCTAGCTTACTCCGGCACTTTACCCCGACCCGCGGCGATGTTCCAGTTTGCTCTGGTACTTTACTCTGACCCCAGGGAGGCACAGCATTGGCTGTTCAGTCGCATAAAAACCTCTAGGCGAATCTGACAAACTTTCATGGGTTTTCTCTCGGAGCGGCATCCGCCAACATCAAACTTCGCGAGTAGGTGGTAAAAGTGACGCCAGCAGATGAGCCCGTGCTGGATGGCATGAAGATTGGATTAGCTACCCGCCCTGATTGCAAAGACAAACCTGGCGTAGATCGATGACAGATATCCAAAAAGCACACAAACACAACCATAAACGGGGAAAAAACCCTGGCCTAACAACTCCCTGGGTGCTCTAGCCCAGAACAAGGCGAAAAAGGTGTGCGCACAAATGACAACTGCTATCCAGAAAAGTATGCTCCTGGCCCACAATTTGTCACGCAGGCCATGATAACCAAGGTTTGCAAGTATGATGGCACCACCGAGCAAAGCAGTCGGTATGACGTAGTGTTTGCCGATCGCGAACGTATATACGACCGCAAGAAAAACTGCGCACGCCGCCACAAGGGTTCCCCACTCCAAAGAATAATTGAGTGTAAATTTTCCTTTCATCATGTGAGATCTCTTTCTGTTAATAAGTCCAGTTTATATCGTTTTGACTTAAGCCGTTATCACCTCAGCAAAGCGTCTTAGGGGGTTAGTTCACTCTCACCCCATTTAATTCTTACTAGGAAATAATGCCATCCTCCCGGAGTTGATCTATCCTGCTCTGAGGTAATAAAAACTCCCTTAACACTTCATCTGTATTCTCGCCGTGGTCCGGGCTAGGTCGAGCGGGTGCCAGTCGTTCACCTCCGAACCGGGCTGGCGATTTAATAATCCGCATTTTACCCATGACAGGATGATCCATAACTCCCACAGTGTCATTAGCAATCACCTGTTCCTGAGCCAGCACTTCATCCTTACTAAGACAGCGAGCGCACGGCACATCAGCCTCTTTTAGTTTTTCAATGATCTCCTGCGTGGTGTATTGCAGATACGCATGGGCCACCAGACCCTTGAATTCAGCTAGGTTGGCGACCAGCTTTTCAAACGAATCAAAACGCTCATCCGCTAAAAGGTGCTCCATGCCCACCGCGATCAGCGATCGCATCTGCATCTCTTCGTTTCCAGCTGAAATAGTAACGCCGCCGTCCTTGGTCAGGGTTAGCTCATATAGCAGGTCAATAAGCAGCGGACCTCGCTCATGATCCGCATCGAGCAGCGTGTGGTTCTGAAACCCATCCGGAAAGATAAAAAACAAGCCCGCGTCAAGCATCGACAAGTCAATATGCTGGCCTGCTCCTGTCTTCTCACGAACATACAACGCGCATGTCGCCGCCTGGCAGGCAGTGTACGCGGTAATCTTGTCGCAGATCAGCGTTCTGAAGAAAGCAGGTTCTCCATCCTTTCCTTGCGTTGCAGCCAGACCCGCCTGCGCCTGAATGATGGGATCGTAAGCAGGCGCCCCACCCAGCGGGCCTTCTTTTCCAAATCCTGAAATCGCGGTGTAAATAAGCCTGGGATTTAACGCCCGTAATGTCTCACTGCTCAGGTTCAGTTTATCCATAACGCCTGGGCGAAAGTTATGAATAAAGATATCCACTTCGGGAATCATCTCACGAATCAACATCTGACCCGTCTCGTCTTTGAGATTTACGCGAATGGACTGCTTGCCTCGATTACAGTTAGCAAACAGAGAAGATATGCCACCCTTGTTAGCACCGATGTAGCGCATGGGATCACCCATGTTCATCGGCTCAACTTTGATCACACGGGCGCCCTGCTCAGCCATCATCATCGCGGCAAAAGAAGCCGTAATCATGGTAGAAAATTCCAGAACTGTGATTCCTTCTAGTGGTTTCATAGGCTAGTCCTCTTTATTAGTCCAGAAATTCTACGACATTCTCGCACAAGCGTCCTGTCCTGCAAGAGCAACTGATCAGAACCAACTGACACTGCGCTGATATTTCCCAGCCCACTCCATACAAACCGCCGAGCTATACATGGTTTAATGAGTGCCCCGCCATGCACGGTCTTGCCCCTGGTTTGGGCGAATTAACCATAGTTGCGCTCCGACACCAACATAAACAGTAAGACATTTTAATGGTATCCAATATAATGGCTTAGCACATAATCAATTTCCAGTATCACCACTAACTTGGAAACAACTTCAATTGGATAATTTGAATTTAACTATAATACGCCCATTTATACTCGGCTTATTCTGCTTATCCTGTACCTCACTCCAAGCAGAGGATCGACCAAATATCGTACTCATTCTGGTCGACGATGCAGGACTTATGGATTTTGGCGGTTTCGGCGGAGAGGCACACACGCCCAATATTGACGAGTTGGCAGAATCTGGCGTTCGCTTTGGTAATTACCACACTTCTCCACTCTGCGCGCCTTCCCGGGCTATGTTATTGACAGGCGTTGATAATCACCTGACCGGGATAGGAACTATCCCCGAGATTGTTACGGCAACACAGTCCGAGCAAGCAGGCTACTCCATTGTATTTGTGCCGCAAATAAGGACAGTGGCAGATAAGCTACGGGAAGCGGGTTATCACACTTATATGACAGGTAAGTGGCATCTGGGCAATGAAGGCGAACAGTTACCAGTACATCATGGCTTTGATAGGTCTTTTTCACTGGATGCTTCCGGCGCAGATAACTGGGAACAGAAATCTTACATGCCCTATTACGAAAACGCGCCCTGGTTTGAAGGTAATCAAGCCGCCGAGTTACCCGATGATTTTTATTCATCACAGTTTATCGTCGATAAAATGGTGGAATATATCGGTACTGGCCTTACCAACCCAGGTAAGGAAGCGCCATTTTTCGCTTATCTAGCGTTTCAGGCAATACACATCCCAGTGCAGGCACCCAAAGAATTTACCGATCATTACACGGGCGTATACAAAGACGGCTGGCAGCAGTTGAGACAGCAAAGAATGGAAAAAGGCAAAACATTAGGTTTGATTCCGAATCAAGCGCAACTCCCTAAGCCACCGGCATTTTTGCGTGACTGGCAGACGCTGGCGGCTGAAGAAAAGCAATTTTTCGAACGTTCAATGATGGTGAACGCCGGGATGCTGGAAGCGATGGATCACCATATTGGCAGGCTAATAGCTCACCTTAAATCACTCAACAAGTTCGACGATACTATCTTTATTATCACGTCGGACAATGGGCCGGAGTTCAACTACCCTGTGAGCTCTGCTGTCATGAAAGCCTGGATGTATTTCAACGGTTACAACGCTAGTATAGAAACCCTGGGTGAACGCGGCTCGCTCGCGGCCATTGGGCCAGAATGGGCGATTGCAGCCTCGACACCTGGTGATCTCTTTAAATTTTATGCCACTGAAGGTGGCCAGCGGGTACCCCTGATTATTTCCGGCGCTGGAGAAAAACAGACTGGTTTTCACAAGGCACTCACGTTCGTACAAGACATCACGCCAACTATCCTGGAATTAGCCAACGTTTCTGTTGAGATTCAAAGCAGGGGTACGCCAATGGATGGCAGATCACTTGGACCATTGTTGACCGGTTCTGCATTACAGGTCTATGGCGGGGAAGACGTGATTGGCATGGAAGTTTCCGGCAATGCATCGCTCTTTAAAGGCGAGTACAAGATAACATTTAACACGCTGCCACATGGTACCGCCAAGTGGGGGCTCTATCACCTCGCCAGCGATCCGGGTGAAGCAAACGACCTGTCACTAAAGTTACCGGAGTTAAAGGCGGATATGCTTGCCGACTATCGGGATTATGCTGATCGAAAAAAAGTGGTGAGTATGCCAGCAGACTTCAACCCTGTGAAACAAATCCTAGCGAGTTTGTTGCCAAGATTCATCAAACGCAATGTAACCCGTATTGTAATGGGTTTGTTTGCTCTGGCTGCATTAACCTTTCTGTGCGTTAGATTAAAAAGCTCATTTAGAGGCTCCTCTTCTTCAGCTTGAATAAGCACAAGTGTCTCTAAGCAAATAGAGTTAGCTGGTGCTATATGGGCTGATGTCACCCCGTTTTACTCTGGCCCTATACGCTGTTTACTCTGACCCCACTGCTGATGCATCGAGCTGCGCTCACTGCGACCGCGATCACCGTGTATAGCCAGAATTCAAGTTTTCCAGGTCAGCTCATATCTGACCAATCAACTTACTCGGTGACTGTGAAGGTCAATGGCATGTGATCACTTAAGGACATCCACAGGCTTGGCTCACCGATTATGAACTCATTGGTTCCAGGGAGTAATTCCTCTGATGTGAAAGCATAATCGAGATGGTAAGGTTTCTCGGGGTTCTTCAATAGGAACATAGTTGGCAGGTTTTCTTGGCCGTGTTCCAGGCCATGATAATGATGGTAATGGCTAACCATGCGGATTTGTGCCAGTTCCTGAACAACATCGGAGTGATTCCAATCCCGTCTTTTCTTATCCCAAAATGCATTGCTGTTAAAGTCCCCGCAGATAACAGAGTTGTTGGCAGTAAGTTTGTCTTTGTTGATCTGCAGGTATTTCCATAACTGCCCAATGTAGGCATGAGATGCAGCACCTTTGGTCCAGACTCCAACAAGGTTAAAAGTATCGTTGACTGCACATGCAAGGAAAAACTGAAGTCCATCGTCTGGCCAACGTAACCTCTTAATATGGGTACCATTCTTCGAGAATATTCCAAGCCCCATGTTTTGATTGGTACCATGCCACAGATAATCTCCAGCCCATTCCCGATATTGATTGTATTCGTTACCTGGTTTATCTGGATTTTCACATTCCTGGATAATGAGTAGATCAGCTTCCAGATCAGTTAACCGGTGAAATTTCTTCCTGAATGCTCGATTACAATTCCAGGTGATTATCTTCATGTGATTCGAGTCGTTTGGGGGTAATGGGAACTGTTAATAACCGCAACCATATCACGGGTACCAGGATGTTTCTGACTAATCAATATATTCTGGATGGCCTAAGGTAGCCTCTGAGGTGCACCCTGCAGGGGCCAAGATCATGCCACAACTCTGGCACGTAGGAACTGCTCGCCCGAAAGGTGCAATGCCCGATGGCGAGGAGGCAAGTCAGTGGCCATCTGGCTTTGTGGCGGCTAGTATTAGAAAAGCAGCGACGATGAAGGAGCAAGATATCGCCGATGTCATTCAGGCTTTCGCAGATGCTGCAGCGGATGCCAAAACTGTCGGGTTTGATGGGATTAAATTGCATGGGGCCCATGGCTACCTTATTGATCAGTTTTTTTTGGCAAGGGACTAACCAGCGGGCAGATGCATTTGGCGAAGATATGAACGCCAGAAGCCTGTTTGCAGAAGAGATTGTGAAAAAAGTGCGTAAAACTGTAGGACAAGAATTCCCAATTATTTTTCGTTACTCTCAATGAAAACAGCAAGACTTTGAAGTGAAGATTGCCAGCGATGTGGGGGCACTTGAATCGTTCCTAGGAAACCTCGCTGACGCAGGCGTTGATCTATTTCATGCCAGCACCCGGCGTTTTTGGGAGCCAGAGTTAGCTTGCTCAGAACTTAACCTTGCCGGTTGGACAAAAAAAATTACTAACAACCCCACTATTTCTGTTGGCAGTGTGGGTTTAAACCAAGAATTTATTACCATTTTTGGGGGTGGTTCAGCAGAACCCGACGCCGAGGGGATAGAACGCCTTGTGACGCGAATGAAAGCAGATGAGTTCGACTTAACTGTGGTAGGTCGAGCATTGTTGGTTGACCCGGCGTGGGCCAATAAAGTTAAACATGGCAAAATCGACGAGATTCAAGCTTATACGCCAGAGGCAATGGCATCGTTGAGTTAAATCCCTGGGAAGCTGATTTCGGGGAAGGTGGGGGCGATTGGAAGCGATTATCGACTCTGCCGCCACTATCACAACGACTACCACTAATCTAAGAGCTACGAAACTATATTCTCTGTCATCGAAGCCAGTTTCACTTCAACTCGACAGGCATTGAAACCCAGCAGGAGCCCTTGCCAAAGACAGGGCCGGGCAAGGTACTCAAAAGAGAGCTCAAGGCACCTTATTAGGCCCCATTGTTCGTCGCTGAACCAGTTACAATCCATTTGCCATTACGAGAAAGATGACAGGATAATTCATAACGTTCATGTTCTATTGATTTTCACTGTGACTTCGGCATTCTGTTTAGCGTAGGAAGGCAATTGCTTTGGATAATGAACCAACATGAGGTCAAGAATGACAGATTATGCTGAAATGCCGATCGAACAGGCGGCACTGAGTGGTATGGCAATTGCTGCTCATGCAGCGCGAAAACCTAACAGAACGGCAGTAACGGACCAGAAGGACCAAAGCCTCACCTGGTCGCAATTAAATAGCCAGGCGAACCAGTTGGTGAATTACTGGCGCTCACTAGGGCTCGGCATTAACGACGGGGTAGCGCTTTTATGTAGTAATCGGGTCGAATTTACGGTTGTCTTCATGGCCGCATTCCGGTCTGGCATCCGGGTTACACCAATCAATTGGCATCTGACCGGCGAGGAGATTGGCTACATCATCGATAACTGTGACGCCAGTATCTTCCTGGCTGATATGTTGTTCGCAGACAAAGCAATAGAAGCGAAATCTGCGAGTAATCGACTCAAGGCACTTATGGGCATTGGCGGTGAAATTCCCGGATTCGATCTGTTGGACGAAATGATCAGTGGACACTCCAGCAGCAATATTGAAGATCCGGTCCATGGCGGAGGCATGTTATATACCTCTGGTACCACGGGGCGGCCGAAGGGCGTGTACAGAAAAGAGAGACCACCCACGATGCCTGACTTCAGCATGCTTGGATATACCGAGGGCCATGAAGTTGCCTTGTGTACTGGACCCGCCTACCACGCAGCACCACTGTTGATTGATGTGTTGACGCCATTAATTTCGGGCGCTTCCTTGATCCTGATGGACCGGTGGGATCCGGAAACCACCTTAAAACTGATTGATGAACATAAAGTGACCCATTGTCATATGGTAGCGACAATGTTCCATCGCTTACTGCAGTTGGATGATGGGACAAAAAATAAATACGACATAACTTCAATCAAGCGGATCACCCACGGTGCTGCGCCTTGTCCGGTTCACGTTAAACACGCCATTATCGAATGGTTCGGCCCAGTATTGATCGAGTATTATGCTGCCACAGAAGGTGGTGGTGGCTTCCTGATTGATTCCCATGAATGGCTGAAAAAACCGGGCAGTGTTGGCTGTCCGGGACCAGAGTTTGACAACAGAATTCTGAACGATGACGGCAATGCGGTGAATCAGGGGAAGGTAGGCACAATCTACATGCGCGCTCCTGATTCAGGTCGATTTAATTATTACAAAGATACCGAAAAAACATCTGCGTCCTACCGGGGCGACTATTTTACCCTTGGCGACATGGGTTATTTCGACGAAGACGGTTATCTTTTCCTGACAGGAAGAACCGCAGAGCTGATTATTTCCGGGGGAGTCAACATCTACCCGCAGGAAGTTGATAGCGGCGTGATGCAACACCCTGCAGTATTTGATGTTTGCACAATTGGTATACCTAATGATGAATGGGGTGAAGAAGTTAAGTCTGTGATTCAGCTGAATCCGGGGTTTGAGGCCGGTGACGAACTGGCTGCCGAATTGATTGAATTTGCACGGGCAAAGGTGGCGAACTACAAATGTCCAAAGTCCATCGATTTTGTTGCTGATCTGCCGAGATTACCAACGGGAAAAATTCAGCGCCGCATTGTCCGTGAACCTTATTGGCAGGGTCGCACAAAACAAATCTAACGGCCTGTACTGCAATCCGATGGGTGTTATGCAGACGTGATGCGATGGCAAGTGCCATCTTGCTGCTTAGCTTGTGTAGGCTGCATATAAAAAAGGCGCCAAACCGCATTAAAACAGAGAGGACTAACGTATAATGCGGCGGTTTCGAGCTGGCACTACCTGACCTACCACCATATGAGACCGCGATGATTTTCAAGAATGCCCATGTGTACCGACTGACCCAATCCCAGGATCTGGATGCCGAACAATGCGAGCGTGCTCTGCAGCAGCGAGCGTTTCGTCCGTGCAGCGGTATTCGCCCTTCATCGTTCGGCTGGGTTTCACCAACGTCCGATGAGACACTGGTTCATGAGGTGGCTGGTTGCTTTCTTTTCTGTGCAAAACGTGAAGATAAGGTCGTGCCAGGTAGTGCGCTCGCAGACATTCTTGAAGAAAAAATCTCCCGCCTCGAGACAATGGAAGATAGGCCGATACGTGCCAAGGAAAAGCAGCGCCTGAAAGAAGACGCATTAGCCGAACTGCTGCCTCGGGCCCTGCCGAAATCTAAACAGATCTTTGGTTACCTGCGTCAGTCCGAAGACCTGCTGGTTATCGACACAGCTTCATCTCCAGAAGCCGAAATGTTTTTACATTGTTTAAGAGAAAGCTTCGGCAGCCTCAAAGTTGTGCCTCCCCAGGTAAAGGCCAAGCCGGTCGATACCTACACGCACTGGTTGCGAACACGCAAGTTGCCAGAAGATTTTACATTCGGTGATCAGTGCGATCTTTTTGATCCGGAAGACACCAGCGCGGTCAGTATTCGTAGACAGGATATTGACACCAGCGAAGTTCGTGCCCATCTGGATACAGGCAAGACCTGCAACAAGATATCCCTCATCTGGCAGGGCGAACTCAAGGTTCTGATCGACAAGGATATTGTGCTCCGACAGATCAAAATTCTGTCTTCTGATGATGCTGTAGAGGAAGATGATGATGGCGATCCAATTGCCCAACTAAACGCTAACTTCGTCAACATAATGCTTGAACTGTCTCGATTTCTCCCGGCATTGTTTTCCGCCCTCGGTGGGGAATCCAGTAAGTAATTACTGTTGATAAAAACTTAATATTTGAATCAATAATTGAATCCAGGATCAACAACTCAGTCAACAAGCTGTTTAACCGTGGATTGTCTCTGGCGCATTCTCAGCAGTCGAGTATTCACAGGGGGGACCTATTTTTCGATGATCACGACTGTATCGTTGCCCCGATATCCAGGTTTTCAATGGATAACCTGAATGCCCGTTCTGGCCAGTGCTGTCACCTGCTGCTGTCCTTTGGATGAGACAACACTTGAAACCGGGTCAATCAACAACCCACCCCCCGTTAGCCTCTACTCTAGTCGACTAGAGCCTGTTTGTTTTCGTATTTCAGTTATTCGAACTCAAATCGATGCAGCCCAGCTGTCTGATCGTTTTATTGGATCATTTTGAACAGGGTAGACCAGGCCGCAATGGATCTTAAATCGCCCCAGGGTTTTCTAGGTGCCCGTCCAGTTGGGTGCACGCTTTTCCGCAAAGGCAGTAGGGCCTTCCTTTGCGTCATTGGAACTGAACACCTTTTGCTGGAGGGGTACCTGCATTTCCCAGAGCTTGTCTTCTTCAACTCCGGAAGCAGCTGCACGCACAAGCGCTTTGGAGGCTGCGACAGCAAGCGGTGCATTTTCAGCAATGCGCTCAGCAAGGGCAACCGCGGTTTCAAGCATATCTTCAGGTTCGGTAAGAGCGCTGAGCATACCTGCCGCCATGGCCTCCTCTGCGGTGATGGGCTCGCCCGTTAGCGCCATTTCCATCGCTTTGGAGTAGCCAACTCGAGCAGGTAGCCTGAATACTCCACCGGCTGCTGCGAACAGGCCAACTTTGACTTCGCGGATACCAATTTTCGCCGCTTTAGAAGCTACCAGGAGATCGCAAGTCAAGGCGATTTCGCAACCGCCTGCAAGCGCAAAGCCGTTAATTGCACCGATAAGAGGTTTGCTAGCACCGGAGCGAACGAATTCGTTTAGAGGACCAATGTCTTCGCCGCGGGCAAAGGCTTTTAAGTCCATGCCAGCACAGAAGGCGCGACCATTTCCCGTAACTACGCCGGCAGTTAAGCTGTCGTCTGCGTCGAGCTCCTTAATCGCATTCCAGAGTCCATTCGACAGTGCGCCATTGATAGCGTTCATAGCATCGGGACGGTTTAAGGTGATAATCATGACGCGATTGCGCCGCTCGATCAGAACGGCTTGTTGTTCACTCATTATGTGGATCCTCTTGATTGTAAATTGACGCGAGTATGAACCATAGCGTAATTAGCAACTGGATAAAACCAGGCAAATAATCTGGACCAAGAGTCATGAGCATCGAAGCTCAGACGCTTTCTTGGCGGCGGCTGAACTACTGCGCGAGCTCGGCGCCATGAACCAGAGCAACGCAGCAAAGCGCTTCGCATCAGCGCGCCGAGTGACGCAGGAGCAAAAGGGCGCAGTCGACAGCCCTCGATTTAAAGCTATCCTGCTCCAAAGACACCGCCTAGGCATAGCTTAAAACTGATTAAGCGGTCTGTGGCTTCTCTCGATAAACCTCAAAGTCCAAACGATCCAAACGCAGGGCATTCAACATAGTGCTCAGTGACGCCACTGCTATCAGCTGACAATAAAGACTCATTGCCGCTGGGCTCAAACGATCCAATTCATAGGTGTCGATGCACTCGGTCGTAAACATATACAGGCTCATACCAATACTGACGTAGAGCATTGAAGTAATGGCCGCTCTAGCCTGCAGACTCCGCTCTGTACCCCTTTGGTAGGGGTTATATTTTTTGCCGTAAATAATCCTCCACGCCACAAAGGCAAATCCGACGTTAGTCAAACCCACAATCAGCCCGCGATAAAAAGTGCCCGTGCCAAAGCCAATATTAAAATCATTGATGGCGGCGTCGAGAGACAACGAAACAACAAAAAAGGCTATAGCAAATACAAACAAGACCTTAGGCACAGAATCAAACAAACGGCGTGGGCTCAGTTCCGCTTTGCGTGTTGTGCGCTGATCGGATTGGCGCATGAGTTTCATCTGTTTGTACTCCACCAACTCCAAAGCCAACTGCGGCATCACTTGAATCATAAAGATTGCCCAAGGCACCATCTGCGCGCCTTTTGCCGAGAGATCAAAATCAACAGCAAGCATGGCTACCATGACACTACAGCCCAAGATAAGCAAAAACTGATTGGTCAAGCGATAGTTGCGATGCATCCGCTCATAATAACTGACAGGTTTTGGATAAAGTCTAGGGTATTCGTCCGGCGAATAGGTCTGAAAAACCGTGCGCATACGCTGGTGAAACCTGCGGGGGAAATAATAAGATATCAGCACAAGCTGACTGGTAAACAGTGCGTAAAAAACGATTGATTCCGTCATGGAATTCTCCTTAAAGCTCGCGCTTGTTCATGACATTGCTAAAGGCGATGCGGATTTCCGAATCCGTTACACCTTTGTCTTTAAACAATTTAATAGTGTCTGTGAGGCTGTCCACCACCCACCCGTTAAGATCAACAGCACAGTTGTCTTTGGCGTCAGGGTGAATAAAGGTGCCGCGATAACCCTTAGTCTGAATCACACTATCGCGCTCCAGAAGTCGATAGGCCTTCGCCACCGTTTTATTGTTGAGCGCGAGGTCATTCGCCAACTGCCGAATAGAGGGCAGCGGATCCCCCGCACTAATCTTATTCTTCATCACGGCCTGTTTGATCTGTTCAATCAATTGCGTGAACACAGGGGTCGGTGCTTCGATATCAATTTGAAGTTCCATAGGTGATGTACCAGTTGTTCCACTTGTACCTATGGTACATATATTCTTCAATAAATCAATGCTTTTGCATTGATTTTATTTAAGTTAATGAAAAGTAAATATTTAATTTTATTCCTCCCGCCGATATAAGAAACCGACAGTCTGAATTGTAGTAATTTCAGCGAAGTACAGCGGGATACAAAGGTGAGAGCGAAACAGCTGACTTAAGGAAATAAGTCAGCTGATAAAAAGGTATTACCAAGCTGAGTTGGTTCGAGCTCTTCCGCATCGACAAATATGGTTCCAGAGCCGAGCGAGTAACTCGCTGCTACAATCATTCAATCCTAAAACTCGCGTGGATTAACAAGCCAAATCATCCTGCCCTACCTAAACATCAAAGTGATCAACCCCACCGAGTGCACGCCTGAAGATCAGCATCATTACAGTCATTGACCCCGTATGGGTACACAACGTCACGGTGCCCTATACTTGAATGAAAATCTGCAATTATCGTACTTGACCGTTGTTCGGAAAATGTTGTTTATACTACCTATTCTCGAGTACCCATTGGCAATCCAACCTGACGGAGACACTGACATGATCAGACTAGTATTTGCGCTAAGAAAGAAACCAAACCTGACCCGGGAAGAGTTCCAAGAATACTGGCTGACCCAGCACGCTCCCCTTGTCGCAAGCTTTGCAACAGACCTTAAT
>JAPKEK010000468.1 GCA_028822125.1 Pseudomonadales bacterium
CATCGATGGTGATACGACCCACCAACAGGCCCTGTTGGTTGATCACTGCCGCAGATATTAGGTCATATCTTTCAAAAAGCCGGGCCACGTCTGTTTCAGACATATCAGCGGGAATGCCGTCTACAGATGTTTTCATGCAGTCTGCAACGGAGGTCGCCGGATCGGATATTAATACGGTGGTTAGCGGAAGCACACCGATATACTTTCCCTGATTATCAACAACGAAAACCTTGTCAGTGGTGTGCGGCAGGGCATCGTGTCGTCTTAGATATCGAAGCACTACATCGATCGTCACCCGCGGGCGAACCGATACAACCTGGGTGTCCATGAGGCCACCGGCCGTGTCTTCATCATAAATGAGGAGGTTCTCGACTCTTTCCCGGTCCAGGCTATCGAGCACCTTGAGGACTTCTAAGGTTAATCGGTCTGGCAGACCCTGGATAATATCGGTTAAATCATCGTCAGCGCTGACTCTTTCTATAACATTCGCAATTTCTTCGGCTGTTTTGTCGGCGAGAAGATCTGCCAGGATTTCCTGATCAATGTATCGTATGATCTCGCCCTGTAGCGTTTCATCGAAAAACTCCCAGAGCACATGGCGCTCCTTGGGTGGTGAGGATGACAGAAGCGTGGCTACATCTGCGGCAGGGAGAGACTCTACCAGACCTTTGATTTTATAGAGAGTGCCGCTTTCTATGAAGTCGTGGAGTTGCTTGGCGGGTAAATAGGGGGAAGTAGTCACGACGCTATTCTTTTTCCCCAAATCCGTTTTCAACCAGACAAACAATGGTTTTCATCGCTAGCACCTCATCTTCACCAGAAACCTGGACATTTATCTTGCTTTGGAACGAAGCTTGAAGCAGAAGAAGTGACATAATATTCTTACCATTTGCTTTAGCATATTGACTTGTAATACGGATATCAGACTGGAATTTCGAGGCTGTTTTAGCCAGTACTGAGGCCGACCTGGCATGGAGTCCTCGTCGGTTGGCGATGGTGACGGATTTGTTAAGCATTGGCATCATTAGTAATTGCTTCTCCAGGCTTTAATTCTCGGTGTCTTACTTGTGTCTGCTTTTTGTTCTGGCTGAAGTGAGCGTGTAATTTTTCGGCGATATAGACGCTGCGATGCTGCCCGCCTGTGCAGCCGATAGCGATGGTCAGATAGCTTCTGTTGCTTGCTTCCAAGCTCGGCAGCCAGGTGCTAACAAAACCTTGAATATCGCCTGTCATCTTTGCGACATCTTCTTGCTGATCCAGGAATTTGATAACTTCCTCGTCTAGACCCGTCAATGCTCGCAGGTGTGGAATCCAATGGGGATTGGGCAGGGACCGAACGTCAAATACGAAATCAGCGTCTATTGGAACACCTGACTTAAAGGCAAAAGACTGAAAGGACATCTCGAATGTATGATCCGAAAGGGCGACCCGCGAACTGACGAGGTCGCGAAGTTCATGGATGGTCATGTTGGTGGTGTCGATTTTTAGCGAAGCCAAGGAAGAGATGCCATCTAACAGTTGACTCTCAAGTTCCAGTGCTTCGCGTAAGCCGGTTTTGCCGGAGGTCAAAGGGTGTTTTCTTCGGGTCTCACTAAACCTTTTGACCAGTGTCGGGCTGGCAGAATCGAGATAGATCACTTTCGCTGTTATCCCTGCAGCGCGGAGCTGGTCAAACTTAGCAGGAAATTCCTGTAGATCGACTGCAATATTGCGGGCATCTATGCTTACCGCGATATTGGTCGTTTTGCCCAGTCCTGCAGTCTTACCAACTAATTCCGGGATGAGAGAAGCTGGCAGGTTATCGATACAATAATAGTCGAGATCTTCCAGAATATGCAGTGCTGTACTTTTTCCAGACCCTGAACGACCACTGATAATAATAAAACTAGCCATGAGCGGATACCAAGTAGGTCCTGGTATATTATAGTTGGGATTCTTGTGTCAATACCACTTTTGTTTTTGATCGCCTGATTTCAGGTATTCGAGGTGGCCTTAGACGCGTCAGATACGGCAGCCAAATAAAGACTTTCTGAATCACTGGCGGCGAGGATTCGCGAGTGAAATGATGGATTCTCGAAATTCTGAACAAGCATCGAGAGAACCTCAAGGTGCACTTTAGTTTCATGCTCTGGAACAATTAACACGAATAGCGCAGACACTGGTATGCCATCTATGGCGTCAAATTCTATGGGCGACTGCAAGGTAATCAGCGAGCCAATAATTGCATTACAGCCTTGCATTCTACAGTGTGGAATGGCAATGCCTTTCCCCAATCCTGTAGGACTAACTTTTTCTCTGGCAATGAGTTTGCTATAGAGCGCACTTTCTTCCAGTCTGGGATCATTACTGGCTATGAGTTCTGCTGCTTTTTCGATTGCCCTTTTCTTGCTGCTCACTGCTATTCGGCAATGAGTTCTCGAAGGCGATAATATCGACGCTATTTTCATGCTAGCGTGAGGCTGGACCTAAATGTAGAGGGTTAACAGTATATCAACCCTTTTGCTGAGTTACAGCCCAAGCTGAGTTAATTTATTAACTAAACGTTTAAAATTGCACTTTCCTGGTTTGCTGGCAGACGTTTGCGGGTAAACCACTATACTTCGAATGCTTTACCATTGGGGCAGTGTCATCGGCAGGGTTAGCAGTGAATTTTTTAGTTAAGTAGCCTGGCCATTGTTGCGATACCCAGAAATCGTCCGAGATGTTTTTGTCTTGGGCAAGGTACGTGCCCCGTTTTTGTCAGACCTGGGTATTCGGGAAGCTCAGTGAATGACGCGGGTGTCGCTTACCGATTTGCTTGTCTTTAAGTTTGATGATTTGCCGGTCCAGTTTTGCAATCATCAGATCGATGGATTTGTATAGATTCTTGGATTCCGCTTCGGCATATATTTCGCCGCCGGATATGTGGACCCTTGTTTCTGCCTTTTGTCGCCCCTTTTCGACGCTGAGAATTACCACAGTATTAATAATATTCTGGAAGTGGTTTTCCAGTTTGAGAAGTTTTGTTTTTACATAGAGTTCCAGGGAGTCACTGATTTGGAGATGATGACCACTGACATGGATCTGCATAAAGACC
>JAPKEK010000469.1 GCA_028822125.1 Pseudomonadales bacterium
CAAGCTGGATTACTAACGCCTGGCAGACCTGCAGACGCGATTGCCTTTACAGACAGTGGCTATGCCCTTGAAATGCACGGTGGCAGATACGCAACTGAGAGCGAACTTGAAAACCACTACCCGGATGGCCATTATATTTTCCGCTACGATACGCCCTCTACCGGGGCGGTCGAACAAATCATCGCACTGACCAACTCTAGCTCAAACAGCTCGCGTATACCGGATGCACCACAAATCATTTTATCCCAGGATGGTGAACGGGTTTTACCGCACATGATTCAAGCGGATATGGCGCTTCAGGTGAGCTGGAGCGAATTCAAACAAGGCGACCAGGACCCCTTGGGAATAGTCAATGACCTGGTATTCGTCATTATGGGCGACTGTCACGGCAAGCGCCGTTCACATAGCGGACGACCTTTCGAGAACATGCCCTATCTGGATTACGCAGCAACTCAGTTCATCATCCCCGCCGAGCACCTGATGCCAGAAAACGCCTATCAGCTATCCGTGGAGCATGCCATCGTAGACACAACTATCATGGACGGTGTGCCCGGGTTTGCGACTTTTGCCACCACCACCTTCCTGGACATTATGACTCTGGGAGGAGCAAATGAAGCAACCGCCTGCACCGAAATACTGCAAAATTTCGATGCTGGTCAAACGGATTTAAGGTAAGGCCGGTCAGGGTAAAGCCAATCCGGCTTAACTTCCTGACGACGACAGTTTATTACAGCGCTTGCCGGCACAGCATGGAGAAGCACCGCCTCACCAACATCGGCAGGCATGACCGAATCAAGCCCACAATAACCTTATTGGGCGATGTCATCTGTAGCGGAACTTGACCATACCCACTCACATTCAACCACAAGCCCTAGCCCACCAGGTTAAATAAAAATACACTCAGGACAGCAACAGGCGCCAGGATTCGTATCGAAAACTGCCATAGGTACCACCCCAGGTTTTGTTCCAGTCCAATGTCACGCCGCATATTGCTACTGTTGATGGCCCAACCGGCAAATAACGCAATCAAGAGAGCGTTAATCGGTAAAATCACATTTGATACCCCGTAATCAAGAATAGAGAATACGGTTCGTCCCTCGAGTTGTGGGATCATGTCCAGGGGGGTGAAATCTTTCCAGATATTAAACGAAAATACCGCCGCCAGGCCCAGCAGCCAGACCAAAACAGCGGTCACTGATACGGCTTTACGACGATCAAGTCCCGAGCGCTCCTCGGCCCAGGAAACAAACGGTTCCAGCATGCCGATGCCTGATGTAAATGCCGCAAAAAAGACCAGCAGGAAGAACATGGGCCCAACCACCTGCGCACCGGGCATCTGAGCAAAAGCCAAGGGCATGGTGACGAAAATCAGCCCGGGACCTTCACTCGCATCCAGATCAGATGCAAACACGATAGGAAAAATTAACAGCCCAGCAATCAAAGCCGCTGCCGTATCGGCCAATGCAATCGTCCAGGCTGCTCGGGGAATCGAAACATAATTGGGTAAATAGGCACCATACGCCAGCAATGCGCCGGTGCCAATGGCAATGGAGAACAACGACTGACCCAGCGCCATCAGGACAGCCTCGGAAGTCAGTTTTGAGAAATCAGCATCAAACAGGAACTGCCAGGCCTGCGCTGAAGAACCGACGATATTGGCATACACAGCAAGTGAGATAAGTAACACGGCCAATGCAGGCATCATAAAGGTAGCGACTTTCTCAATCCCTCGTCTCAAACCGGTACCAACCACAAAAGCAACGCCCACAATCATCAGCGAAAAAGACGCGATCATGCGCAGCGGTGAATCCAGGAGAGTAGCGAACATCTGCTGGGCCTGTTCACTGCTGGCGTTGCTAAAATCCGCTGTTGCCGCCTTTACCAGATAATCCAGGGACCAACCACCAACAACAGCATAAAAGCTCAGAGCCAGCAAAGGGCCAAGTACACTCATCCAACCTATGGACTGCCAGCCCCTTGAACCGGATTCAGCTTCGGCAACGAGGGCTATGGTTGTCACCGGGCTGCTTCTTCCGCGACGCGCTATGGCAAGTTCTGCCATAACAAGCGGGACTCCGATAAACAATACAAACCCCAGATATACCAGCACAAAGGCGCCCCCTCCGTTTTCACCTGCGATATAGGGAAAGCGCCATAGATTCCCTAGCCCCACCGAACAGCTCACAGTGGCTAAAAGAAACGTTGTCTGGGATGACCAGTATTCGGTTTTCAATTTTTACGCCTTATCAAAGCGAGGCAGAGAACTTGCAGCTTAATGTAACCCATTAGCAGCAGTAGACCTACTATTAAAACCTGTTACTAACCACGCATGGCAATTACGCGCATTGCCACAAGCATGGCTCGACTTTAAGGTCCCTCTGCCGAGCCGCTGAACCTCAGGGTAGCCTATAAATGAGGTTTAACCAAAGGCATTCCACGCCCGTATCTGCCCTAGCACGGAGCTATGTTGCCTGGGGCAGGCGCAGATTACCGAACTACTGATATCCCGGTTTCAGGCTAGAACATCAAAGGCGAATTCTGGTCAGTAACTGTCATGTACATTATTTATTTGCTAACCCATGGGCAAATAAGCGAAGATTTTGCTAACCCACAAAAGATTATCAGTATGGACGCATCCAGACCTTCGACACGACAATCCATCAAAGATATAAAATATCAGCACGGATTCGACAATGAGCATGAAAGCGAAGCCATTGCAGGCGCTCTGCCCGTCGGACAGTTCAGCCCCCAGAAAGCACCTCTAGGCCTATACGCCGAACAACTCAGCAGCACCGCATTTACGGTTCCACGAGCACATAACAGACGCTGTTGGTTCTACCGAATTCGCCCTTCAGTTGTTCAGGGTGATTACACCCCCTACACCCAGGCATCAGTAACCACCGGCCCGGTCACCGACATTATCACTCCACCCAATATGCTGCGCTGGGACCCCATAGCGATCCCGGATAAACCCACTGATTTCATCGACGGCCTGAATACCATTGCCACTAATGGTAATGCCATGGGCCAATATGGCGTTGGTAGAATTTATGGCCTTGGCAGAGGAGTG
>JAPKEK010000470.1 GCA_028822125.1 Pseudomonadales bacterium
CAACTTCGTGCGGAAGTTGGGCGCCAGGCGACGGAGGAGAGAGCACGACGAGAGGTTGTACGTAGAGTTGCAGGCATGGGTTCCGGGTTGTGCTCGGGAACGTCTGACGACGCCGCCCAGGAAACCAACGGGCAACAGGTTATCTCGAAGGTGATTTTTAAGCGTTCTTGATGGTCAGACCACCATCAACCGGCAAGGTAACACCAGTCACATACTGCATCGCCGGTAGCACCAGGCTTAACGTGGCATGAGCCACCTCTTCGGGTTCCGCGTAGCGACCTAAAGCAGTCCTTCTCTTCGCAAAAATAACCTTATTCTCCTCAGGAATGCCGGCAGTCATCCCGGTATTAATCGGCCCTGGACAGATACAGTTGACTGTTATTGCTTCCCTGCCCAATTCAACAGCCAGTGAACGAGTCAAACCAATCACACCGGTTTTAGCTGCTGTATAAGGGCTACCATAACGAGTAGCGCCTAATCCTTCTGTCGAGGCAATGTTAACGATTCGCCCACACTCAGCCGCCCTTAAGTGCGGTAATGCTGCCCGAATCATCATAGTCTGGGCGGTTAACAACACGGCGATAACCTTATCCCAGGCTGAAGCGTAATCATCACTATCGATAGCCACCGGGATCGAAATACCGGCATTATTAATCAGTATATCAATGGCACCAAAGTGACTCGCTATGTCATCCACTACACCTTGAATAGCGCCCCGGTCGGACAAATCCAGCAACCAGCCTCGAGCGTTATAGCCGGCCTCGTGCATTTCACTGACCACCCTATCAAGTTTCTCTGAATTAATGTCCAACAAGGCAACACTGGCACCTTCATCGCCAAACAGATGTGCCGTTGCTCTTCCCATGCCACTGGCAGCGCCAGTGACTATCGCGACCTTACCGTCGATTGACCTGCTTAATCTGCTCAAAGTCATATTCTCTATCCTCGATTCGTTTCTCCCGTCAGAGTCTGTCAGAATCTGCTCCCTGACACCACTGGCGATAGATTCGCGCCAGACCCACACCTGGGTTAAACTGGCCATTTAGTAGAGATCAGGTATGGCTCAGGCGAAAAGGTTAGCTCGAATAGAAGTCGCCAAGCAGGCAATGAACTTTTCTGCCGCACACTTCACTATATTCAACAGCACCCAGCGCGAGAATCTGCACGGTCACAACTTCCAGGTAAGTTGCGCCATAACAGCGCCAATTGACGAATCTGGCATCATGTTTGACTACTCGATTATTAAAACGCGGATACGTCAAATCTGCGATGAATTAGACGAAAAAACAATTCTGCCGGAAAAATCACCCTATCTCAGTATTAACATTGAAAAAGGCTACACGGTCGCCAGGTTCAACGGTGAAATTATGTCATTTCTAGCCAGAGATGTTATAACCCTGCCCATTGCCAATACCACAGTGGAGGAGTTTTCCCAGTATTTCCTGGCCAGGCTACTTAACGACAGCGAACTGACGGGTAGAGACGTTGAGAAGATTGTAGTCACAGTAGCATCCAGTCCCGGGCAGAGTGGCAGTGCAGACTGGAGCTCGACTTGAATACCCTTATCATCACCGGAGCCAGTAAGGGCATTGGCCTTGCTACCGCACAGACATTCGCCGATGAAGGTTATCGTGTCATTAACCTTTCCAGAAACCCGGCAGATGATGACCGAATTGAAAGCCATAGCGTTGATCTGTTGGCAGCCCACGCCAGTAACACACTGGATAAAATTTTCAAGGATCGGCTGCAAAACGGTCCGCTGATACTGGTTCACAATGCCGCAAGACTGCTCAAGGATAGCGTCAGTAGCAGCACTCCAGAAAGTTTACGGGAAATTCTGGAACTCAATGTGGTGGCACCACAATTGCTGAATGCCAAGCTGATGCCCTATATGCAACCGGGTTCAGCCATAATCTATATTGGCTCAACACTATCCGAGAAAGCCGTGGCAGGCTCGTTCAGCTATGTCACCAGCAAACATGCCATTGTCGGTATGATGCGAGCAACCTGCCAAGATCTAGCTGGCCAACAGATTCACACAACCTGCATCTGCCCCGGGTTTACGGATACCGAGATGCTTCGAGAACATGTTGGCCATGAGCAGGATATACTCGCAGAAATAGGGGCAGCGAGCACCTTCGGCAGACTAATCGAACCCGCCGAAATCGCACAAATGATCCTGTTTGCAGCAAAGTCGCCGGTAATCAATGGGGCTGTCATTCATGGCAATCTTGGCCAAATAGAGCACTGATCATCGAACCCATGACTCGACCTAAGATAAAAACATGAAGAAAAATGAGATCCCCTATGAATTCAACTGAAGGCTCAATCCAAACCCTCGCGGTTAGCCCAATGCTCGTCGAACGCCGGGAACGGGTTTTTCTAATGCTTGCTGGTGTCTTCCTGTGTGCCATGACCATGCTGAATATCCTCGGTATCACCCGATTCATCCAACTCGGTCCCTGGGCCCTGGCCGTGGGCGTTCTCCCCTATCCCATTACTTTTATCTGTACCGACCTGGTCTGCGAACTCTACGGCAGGAAGCGGGCGAACTTCCTGGTCACCTTTGGCTTGCTGCTCAACATCTTCATCCTGACCTTTATGTGGTTAGGTCAAACTCTGCCCAGTGCCACTACCCAGCCTCCCTGGCAGCTTATACAACTCGCTGAGAGTGTGACCCTACCCAACGGTGAAGTCATAAATGATTCCGTGGAATTATTCAGCTTGCTGTATGCAACTACGTCCGGCGCAGTCATCGCGTCGATGGTAGCTTACTTTGCTGCCCAATACTGTGATGTCTTTCTCTATCACTTCTGGAAGGGACTCACTAAAGGAAAGCACCTATGGCTGCGCAATAATGGCAGCACCATGATCAGCCAGGGAGTCGACTCATTCATGGTTATTGCTGTCACCTTCGGGGCACAGTTCTTAGCCGGGGCCGTCTCCCTAGCCGTAATGATTACCCTTATGACCAGTAATTATCTGTTCAAGCTGCTAGTCGCTCTGCTGGATACTATCCCACTTTATATCTGTGTCCATTATCTGCGGCCCTATCTTGA
>JAPKEK010000471.1 GCA_028822125.1 Pseudomonadales bacterium
TAAGATAACAGGCACAGGCGGTCATGCTGCCATGCCTCATCTGACTATCGATCCAATTCTGGTCGGCACAAAAATAGTTGAAGCCTTCCAAACCATAGTCTCCAGGACTATTAACCCACAGGAACCTACTGTATTAAGCGTAACTCAATTCCATGGCGGTGATACTTACAATGTTATTCCCAATGACCTCGTCATATCAGGCTGTACTCGCTGCTTTTCTCAAAGCATTCAGACACAACTCGAAAGCAGCATGAAAACGGTCGCCGAGGATATTGCCAGAGCCCACGGGGCTTCCGCCGAATTTCGCTACGAGCGACGTTATCCGCCAACCATAAATTCTGAACAGGAGGCTGAAACTGCACGCCAGGCCGCTGCACAGGTTGTCGGCAGCAGTAACGTCCATGATCCTAGACCTTCCATGGGCTCCGAGGATTTTGCTTACATGCTGCAGGCCAAACCAGGAAGCTACATCTGGATAGGAAATGGTGATGGTGATGGATCATGCATGGTCCACAACCCCGGTTACGACTTTAATGATGAAATTCTCCCTATTGGTGCCAGCTACTGGGTACAACTGGTCAACAACATCCTGCCCAGACTAAGCGCTTAGTGCGCGAACACAGTGGCTTATATTGAACACCCGCTGGGCAGGACCCATTACACTAAGAAAGGCCCCAACAAAGGCAAGCCTCCCGTTATCTGGTTACATGGTGGCCCAGGGGGGATGCACAAACCACAAGGCGAACAGTTTCGTCTGGCAACTGACCGTAAGGTCTACAGTTATACCCAACTAGGCTCAGGCCGAAGCAGCGAAATACCGCGCAGCAAGTGGAAAATCCCAACTTTTGCAAAAGAACTCAACTATCTGGTCACTGCCTGGGGATTATCGAATTTTCATCTCATGGGAGGGTCCTGGGGCAGCAGTCTTGCAATTGAATACTATCTCCGATACAAGGGCCGCGGGGTAAAGTCTCTGGTATTGCAGTCTCCACTGATATCCGCCTCTGACTGGCAGCAGGACGCTAACAGACTAAAAAAGCAATTGCCCGATGACGTACAGAAAGTTATTCGCTATTGTGAGGCCGTTAATGCAACCGATGCTAAAGTATATGAACAAGCGGTGGATTTATATTACAGTCGACATGTATTGAGAAACGCTAAAAAAAGATTAGCCGCAAAAAAACGGAAAAACCCGAACGGTGCGGAAATATACCAATACATGTGGGGTCCAAGCGAATTCACAGCCACGGGCACCCTGAAAACATATGATCGGTCAGAGCGCTTAGGTGATATCCTGGTGCCTACCTTGATTGTCTGCGGTGAGTATGATGAGGCAAGCCCGGCAACGGGCCTGAAATACACCAAGCAGTTACAGCAAGGTGATTTTGCGTTGGTAAAAGGCGCCAGCCACTCTATATGGGACGAAAAACCTGCCAGACTAGCCAGTATCATCAAGCGTTTTCTTAAAGCAATTGAGACCTGAGCCAGCCCAAACTGCTTTTGCTTTCTGGCGCGTTAGAAAGTCACAAACATCATGCCAACACCGAAGCATAGTCAGTTATTTACCTGCAGTGCCTGCATATCCTCATGAATGGACCCACAGCACCTGCTCATTACCCTGTGCCTGCCACTCGACACATTGACAGTTTCCCTCGTATAGTGCTCCTTAAAAGATAGGAATGAAGCAAAATGAGACTAAACAAAGCAAGAATTTCGCCGCTCGAGGAAGAAAATTGGAACGAACAGCAAAAACAACTGCTGGCACCTCAGGCCATGCGCGGCAAGGTACAGAATATATTTCTAACCCTGGCTAATCACGAAAAACTGGCAAAACGCTGGATGGTATTTGCAAATCATATATTGCACAAATCCAGCTTGCAGCCACGGCATCGGGAAATTCTGATTTTAAGAATTGGCTGGTTATGTCAAGCCGGTTATGAATGGGGCCAGCATGTCCTCATAGGCAAGGCCTCAGGTTTAACCGATTCCGATATATCGGCCATCAAGGAAGGCCATCAAGCCAGCAACTGGGACGAATTCGAGGCGCTGCTGATCAAGGCAACCGACGAACTGCATCAAGATGCATTTGTATCAGATGCGACCTGGAATGGTCTTGAAAAAAGTTACTCACAAGAGCAGTTGATGGACCTTGTCTTCACCGTTGGACAATACAACCTGGTATCCATGGCACTCAACAGCTTTGGCGTTCAGGCAGAAGACGATCTGCCAGGATTTTAGCGCCTTGTGGTTCTGTCAGGGTTCTGACCAGTTTCAACTGGGCCTATTATTAAGGCTCTAAATCATCCAGATTAACTGTTTTATCAATCTGTGCCCAGGCTAATTTAGCCATGTTAAACGCACCCGCGCCTGCCGCTTCTGCGTGTTGACTTGCGGCTGTACCATCCTGAACCCGTCGGGCAATACCCTGAAGAATCGCTGCCATTTTGAACATATTAAAGGCGAGATAATAGTCCCAATTGTCAATACCAGATCGTCCGGTTCGCTGACAGTAGACCTCAACAAAGGCATCCTCAGAAGGAATTCCCAGTGCTTTCAAGTCAGTACCCCGCAAAGCGTCTCTGTAAGGGCGGCATAAATAAGCGAAATCTGCCAGTGGGCACCCCAGCGTACTTAACTCCCAATCCAGAATACCGATAACCTCTGCTTTTTCCTTATGCATCATCATATTAGCAATCTGTAGATCTCCGTGTACCACGGTACACTCTGCGCTGGCCGGAATATTTTCCTGTAAATACTCGATCAATTGATCCATATAGGGATTGGCTGTTGTTTTAGTATACTCGTATTGCCCGCCCCAACGATTCAACTGGCGGGCAATATAATCTGAATGTTTGCCATACTCAGATAAACCAACCGCTTCAAAATCCACCGAGTGAAGTTTTGCAACAGCGAGATTAGCAGCATCCCAGATATCACTTCGATCGGTTTTAGAATAGGGCCCATGGGTGCTGTCCCAAATAACGCGACCATCCAGATATTCCATAATGTAAAACCAGGTGCCAATAACTGATTCATCAGTACACAAGGCATAAGTTCTC
>JAPKEK010000472.1 GCA_028822125.1 Pseudomonadales bacterium
GTAAACAATCCATCAATAATGCCGAATTACCTATTATGGAAGGATTATTAGAGGAAGCGCATCTGTTTCAGCAGACCCTACGTAGTCGAGGCGCCCAGGAGAACATGCGACGTGCCCTGCAAGTGGGTTTGCAGACCCGAGAGGGAGAATCTCGCATGGGTGAGCTGGCCGAATTATTTGCCGGAGAGGACCCTTAACATCACTAAAAGTGGCCTCAATTTAGTTAAAGGTGAGCTGGCTTTTGAGGCAGGTGACATTATATTGGGTGTCGTGACCCTTATTCAGAGGGTGGTCGCTGTAAACAAGATAGAGATGACCTTAAAGTAGATGGAAATAGCTGATCTCAGGCGAGAGTTGCAGGCGCTGGAAAACCCTGCTGAGAAAATTCGGGTACCTTGCCATGAAGGGACCATGGCCTATCGCATCTGGCAGGGGCCGGTTCATGCCGAAACGGTTTTACTCGTTCACGGCGGCTCGGGTTCATGGCTGCATTGGGTCCGTAACATTGCTTTCCTGCAGCGGCACTATCATGTGGTTACAGTCGATTTGCCCGGCCTGGGGGACTCGGCTGCATTGCCAGACGGATACACGGCAGCCGATGCTGTGGACCTTTTTGTACAGGGCACGCTGCAGGTATTGCAGGGGCAGAGTTTCCACATTGCTGCTTTCTCATGGGGTTGTGCGGTTTCCGCTCAGGCTACGGCCCAGTTGGGAAAACGGCTGCGTTCTTTGTTACTGACCGGTCCGGCTTCGCTCGGAGATATTCCTGGGCGGGGGGCTATGAAACCCCTGATCAGGCGGACGCGGAGTATGTCGGAACAGGAGGTACATGACGCCAACCGGGAAAACCTTGCCAGACTGATGATTTATGATCGGAGTCGGGTTGATGACCTGGCGGTTTATATCCAGACGCTGAACACCCAGAAAGCCAGATTTAACAGCCCCCAGTTTGCACGTTCAAAACTTGTGCTCGAAGGTGTAAGTCAAACCCGGGTGCCCCTGAAAGTTGTTTATGGTCAGTTCGATGCGCCGGGACTTCCTAACATTGCAGCCAAACAAATGCTGCTTGAATCGGTCAGAGCGGATGTGGAGTTTGAAATTGTGCCTGACGCGGGCCATTGGCTGCAGTATGAGCAGGCTGCGCTGTTTAACGAAATGGCGCTGCAATGGATGATGAAGAATTCCTCCTGATGGGCCCAGCAAGCAGGGTATATACAGGCAGGTTTTGTCTTTGGTCAGTACTGGAAAACGTCATTTTCAAAGATAAATCCTGAGGTAGACATGACCAGGCGATGGCGTGGTCCGGGTAGATCAGCATCGCTGTTTTCATAGCCAGCGTCTCCTGCCCAGAGAGCCACTCGCACACCATCTGCCCGTTGTGAAACCCGGGTCTGGTAGGTTCTAACACTCTGTTGGTGCAGGTGCGACATGATGGCGCTGGTGGGCGAATGCAGTGCTAACTGGTGTAAAGTAATCCAGGTAGGTGGCGCAAGGTCAATCTCCCCGCGGGCATGCCTGGCCAACGTGTTTGTCGGAGTTATCCATTCATGATCCTGTATTTCATAGCCGTCTACCTCAATCGGTGAGTCGGTTTCTATGGGTGAGGCAAAAAACCAGGTAGCATATCGGATGGTTCTACCCGGAGGCGGAGTCCAGTGCGAAAACCAGGCGAAGTTTTTTGGCTGAACGCTTAGGCCGGTTTCTTCTTTGGTCTCACGCGCGGCCGCAAAACGGGCTGCATCATTGGCATTACCATCAGCAGGATAATCATCGGCATCAAGCCGACCTCCTGGGAAAACCCACATATCACCAAAATGAACTTTCGATGTTCGCTGCAGCATGAGCGTTTCAACCCCATCAGGTCGGTCACGAAGCAGCACTACGGTCTCTGCTGTAATGGGCGGCTGTTCACTGGGTTGGTTTTTTTCAAGATCGCCATAGATGTCATTGCGGTGTTTGTTTGTCATATTTTATTCTGTTTCAGGGTTTTACTTATTTTGATAACGCATTGCTGACCTAGTGATTACGCCTTCTTCGGTCAGTTTCATGTGCGTTAAGGTCTGTTCGTCATGGCGCATGTGCCAAGATAACATTTTTTGGCTGTATTGGTGAACAAGATGGGCATAGTCCGAGTCCTGCGCTAAATTAGTGAATTCTTCAGGATCCTGCTGCAGATCAAAGAACAGCGGTGGTAGGTTGGTAAAGTGAACATATTTGTAGTGTTTGTCACGAATGACATTGAGGGAGCATTGATGCAGGTTTAATCCCAGGTGCTGTTCCAGGGCCTCGCCGCCGGTGACGTCTCGAAAATCAAATTCCCAGTGGGCTCTCTTGCGCCAGTCGGGTTGCTTTTCTTTGTGATGTAGAAGCGCCAGCAGAGACCGGTCGTCGCACTGGGCGGGAATTTCCAGGCCGAGCCACGCCAGCATTGTCGGCATAATGTTGATGTTTTCAGTAAATTCTTCGCAGTGGCTATTGCGGCTAATATCGGCCCGGCTATCCGGGTCACGGATGATGAGCAGTATGTAATAGGACTGATCAAAATAACCCATTTTTCCTAAAAGCCAATGATCGCCCAATTGCTCACCATGATCTGAGGTAAATACGATCAAGGTATTATCCCAGTCACTAGATGATTTCAGATCTGTGAAGAGCCGGCCAAGATTACTGTCAACCTCCGACATCAAACCGAAGTAATTGCTCTTAAGCCTGGCTAGTTTGTTGGTGTTGGCGGGAGCTGTCGAATGTTTCCTATTCAGGAAATAATCTTGAAACGGATGTTGCTGAGCCTCTTTTTCTGGATTATCCTGGCGCACAAATTCCTTGAGTTCATCAGGGCCGTAGAGTTGGTTGAAAGGTTCAGGCGCGATCCAGGGGGGGAGGCCTGAGTAGTGACAAATGGACACACCAGGGTTTGTCCTGCTGTTTTAGGTAATCGATGACCTGGTCTACCACGAAATAGGTATCGTGGTGCTCTGCTGTAACTTTCATGGGAGCGGGGCAGTTGCCGCCATCTTCATATTCGCTGGCACTGGTTTTGTCTGTATAGAGTCGAAAAT
>JAPKEK010000473.1 GCA_028822125.1 Pseudomonadales bacterium
CTACTGTTGATGAAGAGCAAAGGCAGCGCACTGACCAGCCCGCACTGGGGTGCTAGGCCTGGCATTTATTTGATAGCAATCAAGTCCGGTGAAATGAGCTTCGTAACAGACCGAGGGTTCAACCCGCACTTTGGCGCGGATGACAGGCTCTTCATCAACGAAAGAAAACGCTCGACCATTGATCGTGGCAGCGATGATGCAAAAACCAAATTGCTGTCGATGAACCGCTCCGGCTTCGATGTTCGGGAGGAAGCAACGAGTGATCTGGCACGAGTCATGCTGGTGTCTCCTGACGGCCAATACATCGCCCATCAACAGGGTTTCGATGTCCATGTTGCTGCCCGACCGATGACAGGTCAGCCGCTTGATCTTGGCCCCAGGATGACAACTTTGCCTGACAGACGGGTAAGTCAATCTGGCGGTCTTTATATGCACTGGTCCAATGACAGCCATTCAATTTCATGGTCAATTGGCCCCGACTACCTGACCGTTGATGTGGCAGATGCGCTGTTCGACGATGAAGTGACGCGAAAAGCCGTCAACCTATCGATGGTGGCCGCAACGTCAAAGCCGCAAGGTGTTACCGCAATCACTAACGCTCGCCTCATCACCATGAATGACGATCGGCAGGTTATCGACAACGCCACTATACTCATCAAAGACAACCGAATTCTATCGGTGGGGACAAATCTGGCCATCCCGCGAGAAGCGAAGGTCTTCGACGCACGAGGCAAGACCATCATGCCAGGGATGATCGATGCGCATGCCCACGGTCCGTATGGGCGCGGTAATGTCATCCCGGAACAGAACTATAATGCCCTGGCGCATTTAGCATTGGGTGTCACGACGGTACACAACCCTTCCAGCAGCGCAGCGCAAGTTTTTGCCGCAGCTGAATATCAACGGGCAGGAAAAATTCTGGCACCCAGGATTTTTTCAACCGGTAATATCGTTTATGGAGCAAAAAGTGTTGGCTTTGCACCTGTGTCCAACATCGAAGACGCATTGCGGCATATTCGTCGTCTGAAGGCCCAAGGCGCGATCAGCATCAAGAATTACAATCAACCTCGCCGCGAGCAACGTCAGCAGGTCATCGAAGCCGCACGCCAGGAAGGCATGCTGGTCGTTGCAGAAGGCGGTTCGCTCTATCATATGGATATGAACCTTATTGCAGATGGCTCGACCGGTATCGAGCACAATGTCCCTGCGCTGAACCTTTACAACGATGTCATACAGTTCTGGAGCGCGTCACAAACGGGATATACGCCGACCCTGGTTGTGGTGTATGGGGGACTCACATCAGAGGACCGCCATTACGCTGAGACCGATGTCTGGAAGCATCCGATCCTCTCAAAGTTTGTTCCACCCACTGTCTTGCAGCCGCGATCAATAAGACGCCTCAAGGCCCCAGAGCGAGATTACCGTGATGATGATGCGGCTCGAGCGGCCAAACGTCTTCTGGAAGCAGGCGTCGTGGTGAACACGGGCGCTCACGGGCAACGCGAGGGGCTGGCGACTCATTGGGAGATGTGGAGCTTTGCACGCGGCGGCATGACTGCAATGCAGGTCCTCTCGCTCGCAACCATTAATCCAGCAGAGCACCTGGGCATGGCAAATGATCTTGGCTCAATTGAGGTTGGCAAACTTGCCGACCTTGTGATCATGAACAGCAACCCCTTGGAAAATATTCGTATGACCGACGATATCAGTCATGTCATGTTGAATGGTCGACTTTATCGTGCAAAAGACCTTTCGGAGGAAGTAACCGGGAGCGATCAGCTTGAGCCTTTCTGGTTTTCCGAAGAACGAAAGTCACGGGTCAGCGCTAAAAATTAATAGGGTAGTGACGGGTAGACTTGAAGTTAGCGCCTGAGCTATTGGTTGTGTTGATACCAAATTGGCATTATCGAGAAAAATGCCGACAAATATACCGTCACGATTTCGAGAACGCCGTTCAGTGTTTCATTGCTTCGCTTACAATATGACGAAATAGAGTACTAAACCGGCCATGACTGTTTGGAAAATAAAAGTGAGCCAGAGGAATAACTGCGTAAATTTCCCGGGTAACAGCGCCTTTGGTAGCCGCTTGGTTTGCAAATAGATAGTGATTCCGCACTGAATGGGTAGCATCAGTGCACCGAAACAGGCGGCGATGCTTATCATGAGCACCGGTTGCTGGAAACCGGCATAGAGTAGTAATGCAATAAAAGGCACTGTCATACCGTAATAACGGATGATGCTTCGTCGGACATCGATACGATGGCGTGGTAGAAAGCCGAGTTCGATCAGATAGTCAGGAATATATCGCCCTCCTGCAGCAACGCCAGCGATACAACTCGAGAATAAGATGCAGAAGGCACCCACGGCGAAGATCCAGAGGGACCAAGGCCCCATAGTTTCAGTAAACATTTGACTAAGTATGACGATGGCCTGATGGCCTGATGGGACCTCGCCAAGCTGGTGCAATATCCCTGCGCCAAGGAAGTAAAAAGGGATGGTGGCGCAGGTCAATAACACCAGCGTGATCCAGATATCCAGGTGCAGTATGCCTAACCAGCCTTTAGCACGATTCAGCCATTCCTGGCTGCCGTCATTTCTACCGATTCTGGCTGGATAACCTTTTTCGATACACCAATAGGTATAAGATGATATTTCTCCTGAGTTAACACCGGTATAACCATAGGCAGCCAGTGCAAGCACCGCATACTGAGAACTGAATTGGAATTCAAAGCCTTGAGAGATATCCCGCCACTGCACCGCGTAAACCGTTGATTGCATTAAGACGAAGCAGGTTATGGTGAGGAGCGTAAACACAAAAACCAAAAGTAGCATGATTTTTTCCAGGTGCTGGTATTGGCCGCTTCTTAGCAGTATCGCTATGATTGCGGTGAGGCCAGCTACTGCAGCAAGGTCTGGAATCTCGGGAAATAGCAATAGAAGGGCTTGCCCTGCACCTCCGATTAAACCACCCAGACCTGTGAACGCGGGGAAAAAAGCAATCAAGCCGATAAGAACCGGCCAGGAGACCTTACCTTTGGGGCCAGGCAGTTTGCCCGGTA
>JAPKEK010000474.1 GCA_028822125.1 Pseudomonadales bacterium
GAAAGATAGGCGTCGGAACCGATACGTTTTTCAGTTTTTAAACCCATCTCTACTTCTCCCGCATCTGCACCGACATTCTCACAGATCGCTGCAATTTCATTTATAAAAGTTACTGACATGCCAAGAAACGCGTTGATCGCATGCTTTGTCATTTCGGCAGACTCCACGCTCATCCAGACAATATTTTCTGTAATCCCTTCAAATAGCTCGCATAGAACATCCCTGGCTTCCTCGTGCCGAACACCCATGATTACCCGGTCAGGATGCAGGAAAACACTCAGGGCTTTGCCTAGCCTGAGATTCTCTGGCGAACAACAAAAACTGATATTTTTATCAGGACATTCTTTTAATGCAATCTCTTCAAGTTGCCTGATAGACCCTACCGGTAACTGAGAAGACACCAGGATAATTGTGTTATCTTCGAGCAAAGGCAATGTCTTTCTGATTTCCTGCAGGACAAAACTCACATTCGCCTGATCATCATCATCAACGGGCGTATCGTAAGTGACCCATAACACCTGTACATCAGATACGGCATCCCTTACATTTTCGGTAAATCTGAGATTACCTTTGGTGACGCCATCTTCAATCAGAGCCTTGAGCCCTGGTTCACTTACCGGCAATGTGCCTTTTTGGAGGTTAGCGATAGTTTGACTATCAAAATCGAAGCCGGTGACATCATGTCCGAGCGAAGCTAAACATCCGGCAGTGACAGAGCCAAGGTGCCACAATCCCTGTACGCAAACTCTCACTCGCGCTCCTCAAACACCCAGCGATTCTGCTGGAGCCACTGAAGGGTTTTCACAATGCCTGCACGGATTGTCTGCTGAGGCTGCCACCCCAGATTTCGCATACGCTGGCAATCAAGAAAAATAAACGGGCTGTCTCCGATCCAGCCCCGCTCCCCCCCGGAATAGGTGCGCTGGGGTGTTACGCCCAGGTGTTCGGTGATGACGTCGACTGAATTATTAACTTCGACATACTCGTCAGTACCCAGGTTCAACACATTGACGGCATCAGGCGATGCCTGTACCGCCTGAAACATCGCATCCAGGCAGTCGTGTATGTAAAGATAGGATTTTCGCTGCCGACCATTGCCAAGAATGTGCAGAGCATTCGGATCATCCAGCAACTTACGATAAAAATCAAAGATATGCCCGTGGGTATAACGCTCACCGAGAATAGAGACAAAACGAAAAATCCAGCCGCGCATGTTAAAGCCCTCGCAGTAAGCGCTGATCAGGCCCTCACACGCCAGTTTCGAGGCCCCATAGAGCGAAGTCTGCACCGGCATCGGGCAGTTCTCTGGCGTCGGAATCACCTCCGCCTCGCCGTAGATCGACCCGGTAGACGAAAAGGCGATATTGCGAACGCTGTTAGAACGCATGGCCTCGAGCACATTGGAGGTCACGATGGTGTTTTGCTCCAGATCCCGGCACGGATGATCAGTCCCGAAACGCACATCGGCATTGGCAGCCAGATGCCAGACGAAATCGACCCCGCGCATTGCCTCGTCCAATCTGGACTGGTTAAGCAGGTCGGCTTCGACCAGCTCAAAGTTCGCATTGCCTAGTGCCTGATCAAGAAACGAGCGCTGGCCGGTTGAAAAATTGTCATAGCCAACTACTGCATTTCCTGTAGCCAATAACCGGTCGACGAGGTGGCTGCCGATAAATCCCGCGGACCCGGTGACCAGTGCTTTCATCGGGTTCGACCCTCCCGCACCGCTGACCCGTACAATGGCCCATAGCGAAATTTGACAAGCGCCCGAAACCAGAGTATCGGATCATGTAAGGGTCGGACTTTCTTACCCTCGCTAAAAGAGCGTGAAACATAATTCACCGGTATCTCGAGGGGGATCAATCCCTTGCGGACAAACTTGATCACGATCTCCCAGTCCAGATCAAAACGGTTTGCCTCAAGCTCAAGGCCATAGAGGCACTCGCGGTGAAATACCTTGTACATGGTGAAAGGGTCCATGAGGTGGGTATTGCAGGTGACATTAATCAGCCAGGTGAAAAAAATCTGGCCAAAATTAAACACTGCGCCGAGCCACCTGCGGTCCTCGAATTCACGCATTTTCCAGTTTCCCTTGTGGCGTGAACCCAGTACGAAGAGCCTACGCTGCGAAAACAGCGGCTCCAACAGACTATCGTAGTCCTCGATATCGTATTCCAGGTCTGCGTCCTGTATCAGCAACACATCACCCGTCGCATGGGCGATGCCATTGCGCACTGCGTAGCCCTTACCGCGGGGTTGACCCTCGTAGATTATCCGGACATCCGGATGGCCCTCGTAGGCCCTGACGATCTCCCGGGAACCATCTGTTGAGTTGCTCTCGACAATCACAACCTCGCGTTCTGCACCCTCGATATTTTTTGCCAGTACTGTATCGATCAGTTCTTTGCAGGTTGCCTGCTCATTATAGACCGGCAACACAATCGAGAGTCGGGGTAGCTTCTCTTCGCTTCGCTGTTTCGCCTTGCGACAAACCACGACGGCGCCATTGTCCCGGGACCAGCTTCGGATGTCACAAAATCCGCAGCGAACGAGAAGTGCTGAGAGACTGTGGGTATCAAAATATGCTGCTCGAGGAGCCCTAAACGCCGACCGATATGCTTTCTGCCGACGCGCCCGAAGGCCATCTACCGTTGGCAGGGTCAACAGCAGAACCCCTCCAGGTTTTAGAAAAGAATGCACATGTGCTAATTGTGCTGCCGGGTGTGACTTCTCGCCCAGCACCCCCATCAGAATGCAGGCGTCAATTTCTCCTGTCTCTTCTAGCGGCTTAGGATCGTCCGTTTTTAGCTCAAGAACTTCGATACCTTGAGTACAGGCCATCTGCGTTAACCCGCTTGCTCCAGATCCAGCAACCACTATCCGGCGGAGGCTGCCTTTGCTGTGTCCTTGCAGCCACTCCAGCAACTGCGCAGGCGACAAGGCCCCGATTAACGTTGGTGCATCTGCGAATCTCTCAGCCGGCGTATACCCCAAGGCATCATCACTTGATTCCGGAAACGGCGTGGCAAATAGCAACTCGCAGTCAAAACACCTG
>JAPKEK010000475.1 GCA_028822125.1 Pseudomonadales bacterium
ATTCCGACATAGCGCTGCGCAATACGGCTGTAAAGCTCCCGCCAGTCATCATCCTCACCAACGTCATGAACCAGTTCAGCGACGCCCTCCACAAGCACTTTCCGGTACGGCATAACCTGCTCATCTATGCTCAAAGCAACGCGAGGATCGCGTCTGAGACAATTGAACCATTCTGACTTTTCACGCGGTGTGAAATAGATAGCATTATTTTCGAGGATAAACCAGATGGGGGTAACCAGAGGGCTACCATCAGCTCTGACCACGGCTATGCGCATCACTACCCCTGGCTCCTGTAAGAATTGATCTCTTTCTGTCGCTTTCAATTTAGGCATAGACACCCTTGCTATCGGATTTCGCAGATTTTATTGCCATTTCAACCGCGTTAAACCCTAGTCGTTTGAATACAGTGTCACCACACAGGCTCCACCTAGGCCCAGGTTATGCTGAAGCCCATGGCGGGCGCCTTCCACCTGACGCGGACCGGCATCACCGCGCAGCTGCCAGACCAATTCCGTACACTGGGCCAGGCCGGTTGCACCCAGCGGATGGCCTTTTGACAGCAATCCGCCGGATGGGTTGGTAACTACCTTTCCACCATAAGTGTTATCACCGTCCCAGATGAACTTCTCTGCAGTGCCCTGGTCAGTCAGGCCTAACGCTTCGTAGGTCAGCAATTCATTAGCAGTAAAGCAATCATGCAGCTCAACGACCTGTATATCCTCGGGTCCGATACCGGCTTCTTCGTACACCTGGTCAGCCGCGGCCTTAGCCATATCCACACCCACCAGTTTACGCAATGAATGCTCTTCCAAAGTACTCTCAAAATCTGTGGTCATCGCCTGGCCTTTGATACTGATGGCGTTATTCAGGCCATGCTTCCTGGCAAATTCCTCGCTGCATATAACGGCAGCGGCAGCGCCGCAGGTTGGCGGACAGCATTGAAAACGGGTTAACGGCCCATAAATATGGGGTGATTCCATTATCTGCTGTACAGACAATAACTCACGAAATACGGCATAAGGGTTATTTACCGCGTGAATCCTGGCCTTCGCAGAAATTTTTGCAAAAGTTTCAGTACGTGTTCCATATTCATCGGCATATTCCTTGCCAGCACCTCCAAAATACTGCGCGGCATCGGGAGCCTGCCTATCAACACCCTGCAGGCTCTTTCTTTCCCTGAAAAATCGTTTTAGCGGGCTGGGTCGATCTGAGAAGATAGCGCCAAGTGCGCCCGGGTTCATCTGTTCAAAACCCAATGCAAGCGCGCAATCAACAATGCCGGCCTGCACCGCCTGTCGAGCCAGAAAAAGGGCCGAGCTACCAGTGGCGCAGTTATTGTTCACATTCACCATGGGTATCCCGGTCATACCCAAACCATAGAGTGCGGCTTGTCCTGAGGTAGAATCCCCATAAACATAACCCACATAAGCCTGTCCGATATCACTGTAATCAATGCCCGCGTCCTCAATTGCAAGCCTTGCAGCTGTTTCACCCATCACTGGGTAGTCGTCACTGGCCCCGGGCTTGGTAAATGGAATCATGCCCACACCCGCTACTTTTACGTTATTACTCATGCTTTGACTCCCTGATGGTTTAATGCTGATAACAGCGCTCAACATAGTCATCCCCTTGACTAAAGTCAACGCGTTACCGGGTTGGATCGGTTCGTTATTGGCTGGCAGAACCAGGCATTAAGCCAGAGGACTTCAGGTCGAGATTTATTTGTCCGCAATTAAACCGCGGACACGGTTAAAGGCGAATATTATGAATGCCCTGTTAAGGGCTGTTAAAAAGAGCAGCAATTCGCTGGCTTGCCCTGTTTCCAGCATCATGCGGTCAGTTACACAGGGGTAACAGACCGCTGCGGGGCAGCGTCGTAAAAGGCCGACAAGCAATTCCAAGGTGAATGTTGTAAATAGTGGTTTCAGTGATTTCATCGCGTTCGTTCCATAACAGGACATCATCGCAATCACCCTGACCGAGGCGGGCGATATCATAAACCAGACGATGCGTAGTTTTACGAAACAGCAACGGATTCATACAATCCAATGGCCCAACTACAGGCCTTAAACTGACAACTGGAACAAATGAAGGCCATTTTTAAGCCTTCAATAAAATTGCCGTTTTCCCTGGAAAGCCTATGCTTGCTGAGATGAACTATAATTCTATCGCTTATTCGGGAATAATTGCGGCAAAACAGCAACTTTCTATCTCGGCAAACAATGTCGCCAACAGCGATACTCAAAGCTATGAAGCACAAGGCTTGAATTTCAAAGCGGTGGAATCTGGCGGCTTAACGACCTCGCCGCGGGAGTTTGAAGATCCCAAAAAACTCTACTAGAGAGACGGACACCTGCGAGATCACTCAAACGTCGACCTGGCAAAGAATTGATAGAACCATTACGAGCCGAGTTGGCTTTCGACGTGAACTCAAAGGTCATCCATACCGCAAACGAGATGGTCGGTAACCTCATTGACGAGGCTGTTTAATCCTGGCTGACCCTGCCGGCCGTTTACGACCCTACGCTTTCAGAAAACGGCGAAATAATTTCACTCGTCCTGGGCAAGGTCAGCAATAACATTCAAATGCGCTGAGAGAGCATCAAGCACTGCTGCAGCGATCAGGATCTGTTCATCTGCTGTATCAAAGTCTCTGATCTCAATAGCTTCTCTAACGCCTGGAATAGTTTTGACACCATATCCTGTTGTTAACCCGGGGGCATAGATATGGTGTCTATACCAGGATCGATCGGGTAAGCCATGATCCCGTGTTAATAATCGTTCTGACTGATACAAAAGCTTATTAAGACGACCCATCTGTGCCTGCGGATAAGAACCATTGGCCTGCTCCAACCGGGCCGATGCTGCCTGTAACTGATGCAGGGCATTTTTTAAGGGTGTAAAATTTATGAATGGGACTTCGGCACGAATTGCAGGCGCTGTTAAAGCTTCATCAGGGTCCAGCGCCAGGGCAAACTGGCCGGTTGATACCAGCGCGTTGGAACGAGCAGTCTGTTTCCGCAGGCTATCAGCCAGAATTTCCAGCTCATCTA
>JAPKEK010000476.1 GCA_028822125.1 Pseudomonadales bacterium
GATTAAGGAAAACGAGTTCAGCTCAATTCCCTTTCACGTATAAATTCAAATCGTAGCCTTGCCTCGAACCTGAACCTCTATAGTAAACTAATCTCGAGCTAAACTGAGTTACTAGCGAAGTTGAATCGGGACCCGAGGAAATAGAAACAAGCGAATTTCGACCAATGGTTCGTTGCTGTCAGCGCCGGAACGAATTCTTGGCGGGAGATCCAAGTGACATTTGGATCCTTGTTAATTTCCAAGTACGACTCTTTTATATGGACTTCCGATACAAATGTCTCTGCAGTAATTCAGGCAAGGTCGCTGATTGCTGTAATGACGGTTTTAAATCGGGCGCGTTTCCAGAGACTGCGGATCACAGGTCGCTGAACCAGAAATAGATGCCTATGGCGATATCGAATAGCCATTGCTTGAAACTGTCCCAGGCGTCTAGCTTGTCATTGCCTGGCGGCCGGTAATTGACGTCCAGCACATCCAGCCGCTGCATGTGTCCCGGCAGGCGCTGCAGGAAGTTGTCATAGTTTCGATTTTTCCGGGGGCTCCACACCACTTCTGCCAGCGCCGCGGCTCTTGGATATGCCATGTATTCCACATGTTCAGGCGTCTTCATGAATTCGGTCCAGAGCTGCCCCTGGGCACCAAGAATGCGCTGGCGCACCTCGGAGGGCGGGCCTGCCGGCTTCGGTTCGAAGTGGTACACCTGGGCCAATGGGGTGTAGGAGCCGATCGCCAGGGGCTCGACATCAGGGTCTGCCTGGTAATAGTCAAAATAAGTCCACTGGGTGGGCGCCATGATCACGTCGTGGCCAGCCTCGGCGGCTTGCATTCCGCGCTCCATGCCGCGCCAGCTCATTACGGTGGCGTTGCTGCTTAATCCGCCCTGCATGATCTCATCCCAGCCAATCAGGCGACGGCCGTTGGCGGTCAAAAAATCATCCATCTGCTGGATCAGCCAGCTTTGCAATTCATTGGCATCGGTTAGACCCAGTTGTTCCATCCTCTGCTGCCCGAAGGGACTTCCTTCCCACTGGTCCTTGGGGGCTTCATCGCCGCCAATGTGGATATAGGGCGAGGGGAATAGCACCATCACCTCTGTCAGCACGTTGCGGTAGAAATCCAGGGTTTCGTCGGAGGGCTTAAGGGTATTCTTACTGATGCCCCAGTCTTCCATGACCTTGAGTTGTTCACCAGTATTACCCAGTTCCGGGTAGGCGGCAATGGCCGCCTGGGCATGGCCAGGGAACTCGATCTCGGGCACCACGGTGACGTGACGCGCTGCGGCGTAGTCAACAACCCCTTTTACCTGCTCCTGGGTGTAGAAGCCGCCATGAGCAGTCCCGTCAAAGACCTTCTCATCCTCGTCCTGGAACAGTGGGTGCCCGACCACGGTCTGGGCTCGCACCGAACCGACGGTGGTGAGCCTGGGGTAGCGCTTTATTTCGATGCGCCAACCCTGGTCCTCGGTCAGGTGCCAGTGAAAGCGATTCATCTTGTGTACCGCCAGCAGGTCGATGTATTTCTTGATGAACTCCACCGGCATGAAATGACGGCCAACGTCCAAGTGCAGGCCCCGCCAGCTGAAACGCGGCTGGTCATCGATCAGCAAGGCCGGGAGTACCCAGTCCTGTTCAACCAGCCCCCGGCTGTAAATCTCGACTGGTAACAGCTGCTTGACAGTCTGCAGGGCGTAGTGTACGCCGGCATTAGTGGAAGCACTGATATCGACGCCGCCAGTTCCGATCTCAAGCCGGTAGCCTTCCTCGTGTAGCGTGGCATCGTACCCAATACGCATTCCGGCCCCGCCATCGACACGGCTAAAGTCGAAGCCCGTGGCTGGCCCCAGCAACAGGCGGACAAGATCGAGGCCGCCTCCTAGCTGCGGTGCGAGGGTCACGCCCATCTTGGCAGTCAGGATAAACCTGCCTTCCTTCACCTGCAGGCTCCTCGGAGCGGGAATCAAGGTAGCCCCCTGGGAATTGTCGTCGGCCAACCCAGTTGCCGCATTCAGCAACAAAATTGAAAGGACCAGCATACCAAGGAGGTGGCATCTGAACAGGAAAAATGTCTTAGCAGGGCTCCAGACAGAGAACCTGGGGCGCAATATTCTAGATAAATAATCTACCTTCATACATTTCTCCAAAAGAAGCTTACTTTTCGCACAACCAGTGGACAATATAAGCCATCATTATCCGCAATTAGCTGTACGCAATCAGGATCCTCCTATTTTTTCGCCAATGATAATATCCGCCCTTTCACCCATGACCGTTGCAGAAAGTTGAATCCAGCCCCATAAAATAGAAACCAGCGGATTTCGACCGACGGTTGGTTGTTCCTGAGCGCCGCAACGAATCCTTGGCGGGTGAGCCTAATGACATTTGAGTTCCTGTCAATATCCAAGTACAACTGCTTTTGCATGGCCTTCCGGCCCAAATATCTTTGCGGCAACTCGGGCAACGTCTCTGATTGAAGCAATGATGGTTTTAAATCGGGTTTATTTCCAGGTAATTTCCTCGCTGTCACTAATTTGTAAGCCAATTTTTAGTCAAACCCATACTTTTGGCTAGGTCAAAACTATACCACTCATGCAAACTCTCCTTAGGGTGGGTTTTTCGAATCTGGTTTATTGCTAACGTTTTTATCAGCCAATCTTCAGGTACTCAAATTGCTTTTCTGAATCAAGTCAAACCGGGGTTATTCCATGAACAAATATTGCATAACTATATTGAGTTTAGTTTTAGCCGGCGCTGTTGCACTGCCACTTAACGCACAGGAGTTAGAGGAAGTCATCGTTACCGCGCAGAAACGCGAGCAGAACCTGCAGGACGTACCGCTTTCGATTCTGGCGATATCAGGCGACGATATTCAGGCAGGCGGTTTTGAGAACATGGAGGATCTTGCCACCTTCGTGCCGAATTTGTTTATGTCGGATGCGCTAACTGGTCAGAATCTCTTTATGCGAGGTATCGGCAGCACGGTTGCCAATGAAGCTTTTGAGCAGGCGGTCGCACAATTCCACGACGGGGTTTATTACGGTCGCGATA
>JAPKEK010000477.1 GCA_028822125.1 Pseudomonadales bacterium
AGCGGCAGGATAAAATCCTTGCGCATTACAAGCAGCTATATATTTTTCGTCGACTGCGGCGGCCAGTTCATTGGCTCGTGAAGCATCAGCATACCGACCTATTCGATAATAAATGTGGGAAGGCATATGCACCAGGTGACCGGCACCCGGTACCTGGTTGATCAGCCTGTCGGCAGGTTGTTCCGCCCGTTCAGGTTCTGATGATGATTCCACTGCGTGAATATAAAGGTGTAATGCCATGGGATGGAAAGGATTTCTTTGAAGGACTGCTTCCAGGGTCACTATGGCTTCCTGAGCGAGTGGTTTTGGGTTGTCAGCATCAATCCAGTAGTCCCAGGGCATGGTATTCATGATGGCTTCGGCAAACAAAGACGCGGCGTCATCATCTTGCGGGTATTTCAGCGTTAGATTGCGCATTGCAGCGACGTATTGTTGGTCCAATGGGCCTCGCTGAGTAGTCGGGTCACCGTTGTAACGCGTCGCCAGAGCGTCAATGTAGTCTTGTTCCTGCTGTGATGCCGTGTGTTTTAGGGTAAGTGCCTTTTGGATTGCCGCGTGAGCCGCGAGACGATCATGATCTGCCATGATCACAGCACCGTTACTGGTGACATTGATATTCGGACCCAGGGCGAGGGCTTCACCCCAGAAGCACATGGCGCACTGCGGATCCAGAGTCTGCGCTGCCTTAAAAGAACGAGCCGATTCGGCATGATTGAAAGCGAAATCTATGGTCAGTCCCTGGTCAAAATAACGCTGTGTATAGGCAACATCACTGGTTATCGGGTGACTATGATCACCCATGCCGTCAAATAGGGGGGCACCTGCACGGGTGGCTACATCTAATAAAGATTCTTCCTTTGCACAGCCGTTCATCATCGGTAGAAACAACGAAAGCATTGCCATAGTTACCATTCGCATAACCTGGAACTCCTGGATAAATTAAGCTTTTGTGTCTGTCGAGTCTAAAGCATTGTCAATACAAAAGCATGACTGCTCAGCGGGTACCTCGCTCTGATGCATCAATCCGGCGATTGATTATGTTTATTGGGTGTCATACAACTAGTCTTGCGTGTAACCGCGTTTGAACTCAAAGAAGCGTTTCAGAATTGGTCTAGGAACTCAGTTTTGATCCCGATTCTGTTATATTTGGATTGTTTTCAGCTTGCCCGGAGCCACATCGATGAATCGACTTATCCATGTTTAGTGATCCCAGAGAATTTGAACGAGCGCCTGATGTTAAAGGCGTCAACCGTAGGGTTGATGATAGGCCGTTAGGCTAAGGGGGTCGCCTGGGGTGTGCGGGAAGGAACGAACGTTTCTTTTCCTTTAACCCAGGCTATATCAAAGGGTTGACTGGATTTAGCCGTTGGTATCCAGGTGCGAGGCGGCGAATTGTTTTCGGCCTGAGGTGCGATAGAGTATTATATTAGAAGTTGGAACGAGCCTGGTGTGGTATTTATCTGGCCAGAAACTACTTGGAGGTGAACATGCGGCAGCCAGTCAGCTACATAGGACAAACGAGAGAACTCTATGAAAGTCTGGGCTACACACCTTACAAATGGTTTGAAGCAGATTCTGACCCACATTTTGTAAAGCCTGGCAAGCCTCTGTCAGAGAGCAGGCTGGGTTTGCTATCCACGGCCGGCGCCTATATTGCAGGCCAGGTCGCATACCACTATAAGGATGACACCAGTATTCGAGTTATCCCCAACACGACGCCCGTGGAAGATATCCGTTTTTCGCACGTAACTGAAAATTATCTGGTGGAAGCGCGTCAGGATCCTCGATGCGTATTTCCCATCGAAGCATTGCGAGCGTTATCAAATAGGGGTGTCATCGGTAGCTTGGCAGAAAATTATTTTTCTTGTATGGGCGGGATTTATTCCCAGCGAAGAGTGGCTACAGAGTTGATTCCTGATTTGCAGGCAAGGCTCATGGATGAGCAGATTGATGTGCTGCTGCTGGTGCCGTTGTGACCCGTCTGCCACCAGACCGTGTGTCTGATCGCTCGTCATCTTGAAGCAGCAGGGTTACCGACGCTTATCATGGGTAGTGGCCTGGATATCCTGCAGGCAGGCAATCCCCCCAGAGCAAAGTTTCTCAACTACCCGCTTGGCTTTGAAGCGGGCCAACCTTTTAATAAAAACAATCAACTGGCGGTACTGACTGCGGCAGTCTCTGGTTTTGATGACATGTCGACGCCAACGATTGAAAAACTGGATTTTACTTGGGACAGTGGGTGGCAGATGATCGCCGAACGCGATAAACGTTCAGCCGGTGCGGACTTACGCTCAGGGCGAGATAATACTCCCCGGTACCAGGAAAAACGTGATCGGGAAATGGCAGAAGGCAGCTGATATGGACAACCAGGCAATTCGAAATATTCTGGACAGTTACAAAACGATTGCCATGGTGGGCTTGTCTGGTAATTGGTATCGGCCGAGTTTTTTTGCAGCAAAATATCTGCTAGAACACGGCTTCCAGGTTATCCCTGTCAATCCCAATTACCAGGAGATTCTTGGGCAGAAATGTTATCCGGATCTGGCGTCTATCCCTCAACAGGTTGATATCGTAGATTTATTCCAGCGATCTGATCAGGTGTTGCAATTTGTACAGCCGGCCATAGATAGACAGGCAAAAGTACTCTGGTTGCAACTTGGGATCGTTAATGATGTCGCCGCTGCCCAGGCAGAAGGTGCTGGCTTACAGGTTGTAATGGATCGCTGTATGAAAATTGAATACGCTCGCTTGTTTGGTGGGCTTAACTGGATGGGCGTAAATACCGGCATAATATCTGCCAAACGTCCGAGAGCCCTGCCTTAGCTAGAAATTGGAAGCAAACACTATGACCGATCATGATTACGGGATTGAAACCCGTTGCCTGCATGCTGGGCAGATACCAGACCCAGCCACTGGATCCAGGGCTACACCCTTGTATCAGACTGCCTCCTACGTGTTCGATGATACTGACCACGCTGCCAGTTTATTCAATGCGCAAACCTTCGGCAATGTCTACAGCCGCATGTCTAATCCTACTAC
>JAPKEK010000478.1 GCA_028822125.1 Pseudomonadales bacterium
CCTTTGTTGATAATGCGGCCAGCCCTATCCCTGCTTCATGCTGACTGACATTTGTTTGCTGATCTATTAGCCTCTTCCTGACAGCGCCTGAGCTGTGACTGTGCAGTATAGTATTTGAGTTTAGCTGTTGCCGGTAGGTGGATAGCGTATGTATCAGTAGGTTCCCGGCTCCAGGGCGAATTCCAATGCCCTGAGTAAGGCCGTAGAAGGACGATCTGCAAACACGCCTGAACCCGCCTTACCGTTCATGCCTCTTAAAAACAGGTAGTAGATGCCGCCATATAAGGTCTCGAAATCCTTGCCGGGTAATCGGCTGGTCAGGAATTTTTTCAATGCGACGCTGTAAATTAGATATTGTAGATCATACTGGTGCTGGTGGACGCTGTTGCTCAAGGCATTTCCTGCATAATCGGTTTGCCTGTAGCCCAGGAAGTTCGACTTATAATCAATGATGTAATATTGACCTTTATACCGACAGATCAGATCTATTTTTCCTGTCATCATACCTTCCAGGGTGAGGGTTTCTGCGTGATAGCCCTGCAGGTAACCATGACGCTGGCAGGCACTGACCAGAGCCTGGCCACTACCGACCGGGAAGTGAAATTCAAGTTCATCAAGCCGGTCGTCAAGGGCAATATCCTGCAGCGAAAATGCGCTGTTGGATAGTGGCGTGCTGAGCATATCCTGTAGCCATGCTAGAGTCGGTTTAAGCCATTGATCGGGCTTTAGATCAAGCTGCTGTAGTAATTGCTGGCAGGCCCGGTTCAGTGATTCAGGCGAAGCTTGAAAGTTAATTTTTTCCAGCAAGCTGTGCAGGGCCACGCCAATGCGCGGACCCCGATCAAAATTAAAACGGTTATAGCCGTCATTACCTGGGCCCTGGGAAGTGAAAATCGCGTCGTTTTGTCTGGATGGGTCAGATTGCGATTGATAAAGGGGATCCGTTGTCGACGGGTCATCGTCAGTAAATCCTTGGGGAAGTTCTCTATTGCCCTGGTGTTGCTCCAGAGTTCGGGTAATTCCCGTATAACTGTGAATCTGCCATTGATCCTGAATCAAAGGCATTGGCTTGGGAGGCATAACCGCTGATCGCTGCTGGCTCTGCATCAATTGGCTACTGGCCACTGACTGAACTTTTTTCACTGTGGCCATTCCCTCGAGTAAATTCTCGAGGTGCTGTTGTACCTGGTCGGTATCCAGTTTGGCCTGGGACAAGCCTAATAGCCTGGCAATTGCCGTCTTTTGGAAACCTCGGGTCATCGGTAGGCCGATCAGACATCGAGATTTAGCCCGGGTCAGGGCAACATACAGCAGTCGCATATCTTCCTCGCGAGATTCCTGTATCGCTGCCTTTCGATGGGCATCATTTTGTCCGAATTCGGCGCAGACCTGGATTCGCCCCTGTTCATCTTCCTGGTGAAACAGGGCAGGATAATTGGAGTTCTGCCTTGTCTGGCCACTGAAACTGCCGATGGGAACCACCACAATGTCGTATTCAAGGCCTTTTGCACCGTGCATGGTAACGATCTTTACCAGATTTTCATCGCTTTCAAGTCTCAATTGGCGATTGTCGGCAGGGCGGTCAAGCTCGGCGTGGCGTGCCTTTATAAACCAGTTCAGCAGTGGCTGCATGCCGTCTAATTCGAGTGCCTGGAGCTGCAGGATCTCGGCGAGGTGTCGCAGGTTGGTTAACTGGCGTTCACCCTCAGGCGCCCCCAGCCAGATCTCCGGGAGTTGTCGTTGACGGATTAATTCGTGGATCATCGCTGCTATGCCCTGTTGTTTCCAGATAGCCTGATATCGCTGAAATTCGAGAATGATACTGGTTTGCTGGTGCTGGTCTTCTCGATAACCCTGTATTTGTAGCATGCTGGATTGGATCAGTTGACAGCTCATGGCAGACAAGAGATGTCTTTCCTGCAAGGGGGTGATAATTCCCTGCAGAAGCAATATTAAATCGGCTGCCGTCTGTTCTAGGAGGACACTGTCCTGGGTCAGGAAGACGCTGGCAATTCGTCGTTCAGCTAAAGCCTGCCGCGCCGCCCTGGCTTCCCGGCGACTCCGGGTGAGCAGGGCAATCTGTCCAGCCTGAATCGGTTTACCGTCGATTAACATCTGATGGTTTTCTTCAAAGTTCAGTATATTGCATATTTTTTCAGCAGCGTAAGCCATGCTCAGACCCAGCCCTTGCGCCTGTGACAGGGGGCGATTAGCGCTATGGGGAATGTAAAACTCGATGGGCGGCACAGTTTGATCGTTCAATGTTAGATTTTTGTGTTCGGCTGCGGCAGAAGCAATGGAGCGGGGAAAGGCAATATCCTGCTGACTGCCAAATATACCTGGCTGGTCAAATAAATGGTTTATTGTTTCCACCAGCAGGCTACTGGACCGATAGTTGGTATCCAGGTTGTATTGGCCTTCGCTTTCTCGTTTTGCCAGGATATAGGTATAAACGTCAGCTCCCCTGAACTGGTAGATGGCCTGTTTTGGGTCGCCGATTAGTAATAATAGATGATCATCGCGGCTGCGATGGATGTTCTTGAAAATTTTATACTGGATATCATCAGTGTCCTGAAATTCATCTACTAAAATGGCTGGGAAGTCTTTGCTCAGCTGTTCGCACCAACGCGGGTTTAATCGGGTTGCTGTCTGCATCTGAATGAGCAGATCGTCAACGGTCAGTTGCGCGCTGCTTTCTTTGTGATGCTCCAGATGGACCCTGACAGCAAGCAGGATCTGATGCCAGAGCCGGACTTTTATAGCATTCAGGTTGCTCAGCTCAGCATGGATGTCAGTGAGCAGATCAAGGCATGGGTGAACGGGAACAGGCTGATCTTTTTTCATGGCCGCGGCCAGGTTCTGCTGTGCCCAATAGGTCCAGAGTTTGTTCTCCGGGTCCAGGTCCTCATGATCTCTACAGAAATAGTCCATCTTATCCAGAGACCGGTAAGCTGAAATATTTTTCTTCACGCCGCTGGATCTGACCAGGTTCGATAAGTCTTCTTTCAGCCAAAGGCGTTTTGCGGAAAGCAT
>JAPKEK010000479.1 GCA_028822125.1 Pseudomonadales bacterium
GGATGGTCAAGCCAGGTTTGGTTCGCGCGAGTGGTCGCCTAATATTATCCGCAGACTTGAAGAAGCGACCGGCCTGACGGTTACAGCAGCGGGGTTCCCGGCAGAAATAGTTGATGACGAAGATGAAATGGGCGGGGTCGAAGTCAGTCTTTCAAAGTCAGAGGGTTGATCTGGGAACCTGCATTATGGCGTTTTACTGACCTTGTACCAGGGCACGGCAAATTCCATGATCGGCTCGAGATTGTTGACTCTGCTGCTCATCACCCGGATATTCACATAATGAAACGGCATGAAACTACCGCCTTTCTCAAACAACATTTCCTGCGCCTGCCAGTAAGCAGCGCGACGTTTGTCAAAATCCAGTTCGGATCTGGCCTGATCCAGGAGCGCATCATATTCTGGAACATTCCAGTAAGTATCATTCCAGCTGCCACCTGAACGATACAGCTCATTGAGGTATTGATCGGCAGGTCTGTGTCCCCAGTAAGTGACGCAAGCAGATTTGTTCATCCAGATATCACCGTAGTAACCATCCGCCGGGGCCAGGATGATATTTACTTTGACACCCACCTCGGACAACTGTTCCTGATAGACTTCAGCCATGCTTACACCGTTGGCAGATAGTGTGGAGGTATAGAGGTCGAATTCCAGGCCGTCAGCATACCCAGCCTCGGCTAATAGCTGGCGCGCTAGTGTCTGGTCCTGCTCACAGGTACCTGGCCAGAGATAAGGATCGCCTGGCCAGACAGGATGGTCACAGGCGACCACAGCACCACCATGACCGATTGCCGTATTGATGAATTTTTCTCTGTCAATAGCGATTCTAATCGCCTTCCTCACCCTGTGGTCATCGAAGGGGGCGACATCGGTTCGAAAGGCAATCAGGTTCTTGTCACCGGTGGCGAATTTTTGTACTGAAAAACGATCATTGTCCCGAAATAATGCTTCCAGCCGGGGATTAACACGTTGCACCAGATCTATTTGGCCGGACATGAAGGCCTGCATCTGCGCATTGTTGTCAATAATTGCTATGACTTCTATGGCATCGAGTTGCGGCGGGCCGAGGAAATAGTCTTTGTTGGCGACCAGTTCAGTGATTCCTTCAGGATCGAGTTTTGATATTATGAAAGGACCGGTCCCGGTTCCCTTGGAGCGAATGGCCTCGCCGATGCCCTGTGGAATGATACAGGCTCGATAATCCATGAGCAGGATCGGGAAATCAGCATGAGCAGATTTCAGATGGATGTCGATAGTATACTGATCAATGATTTCTACGTTGTTGATAATGCCAAGAGTAGAGATTAACGGTGAATCGATCTTGGGATCCAGTAGATAAGTCAGCGAATAGGCAACGTCAGCGGCATCAAAAGCAGAGCCATCGTGGAATGTTACACCTTTGCGCAGTTTGAACCGCCAGATCGTGGCGCTGTCATTACTGGACCAGTGAGTGGCCAGGTCGGGTGATGGTGTATCGTGTGAGTCGGCCCTGACCAGACGGCGGTATTGAAAATAAAAGGTAGGGCTGAATCTGTTTGGATCGTAGGGGTTGAGGTTTTCAGCGCCGCCGTATTCCATGGCATGGGCGATGCGGAAGGTACCGCCTGCTTGCGCCATTACAGTAAAACCAGACAGGATTAATATGAATGCAAACTTTCGCAGCAAAAGTGGTGCTCTATAAAATTGTAAGCTAAGTGTAACATGCTCAATGATGGCTAAATGCGAGAGAGATGATGTTGATTGCGATAAAGAAACTGGCTTGGTTTTTATGGACTATTGGGTTAGTGACGGTTCAATTGCCGGGCGTTGCCGAAGACCTGAAGCTGGTTAAACCGGAACGGGCTGGCATGTCAAGCCAGCGTCTGGCCAGAGTCAACCAGCTGGCGCAGCGTTATATTGATGAGAACAGAGTCACCGGTATTGTTACTCTGATAGCAAGGCATGGCCGGCCAGTGCAGTCTTCGATACTAGGGCAGCTGGGGTTGGATAATGACTCACCCATGCAGATTGATACGTTATTTCGGATTTACTCCATGACCAAGGCCATGACGGCTGTTGGCGCGTTGATATTGTATGAACAGGGGGAATTCCACCTGGATGACCCGGTGACAAAGTTTGTGCCTGAGTTGAGTGACATGAAGGTCTATGAAAATGGCGCACTGGTTTACGCCAGGAGTCCGATCACCATTCATCAGCTTTTTACCCATATGTCAGGATTAAGCTACGGCTATGCTGCTGATCACCCGGTCGGTGAATTTATCGAACTGGTTAATCCCGAATCCAGTGCCAGTTCTGCTGAATTCATCGAAAGACTGGCGCGGTTGCCACTGAGTTACCATCCCGGCGAGTCCTGGCAGTATAGTTTTGCCACTGATGTATTGGGTGTGGTCGTGGAGAGAATTACCGGCCTGTCCCTGGGCGACTTTCTTCGCACCAGGCTTTTTGAACCCCTTGGAATGCATGATACCCAGTTTGCTGTACCGCTCAACAAACGCTACCGCCTGGCATCGAGTCATCGCTGGGACAGAGCCAGCCAGGGATTGAAGTTGGTTGAGGAATCCGTAGCTGATGCTGCCTTGTATCGGGTCTGTGGTTTTGATTCAGGGGGAGCGGGTTTGATTTCAACGGCACCTGATTATTTACGCTTTCTTGAAATGTTAAGAAAGGGTGGAAGTCATGACGGTAAACGAATAATAAGCCCCAAACTGGTGAAGTATATGAGCCAGGATCATCTTCCTGCCGCTATTACCGAGGCGAACATTGGCCCGGAGCATGACCGTAGTCTTGGTTTGGGTGGCGGCCATGGCCTTGGTGTAGGTGTTTACATTGATCCCATTCGTCGCGGTGTACTGTCATCTAAGGGTGAGTTGGACTGGGGTGGGGTTGCCGGCACAATCTACTGGCTTGATCCGCAGGAGGATCTGATTGTGGTTGCTATGATTCAGCTGTTTTCATCTCCCTGGAGGCTAAGGGATGACCTGTCGGTGGCCACTTACCAGGCGCTCACTGAAATCTACGAATAATGCAGGG
>JAPKEK010000480.1 GCA_028822125.1 Pseudomonadales bacterium
ACCCAGCTTACCCTTAAACCCCGCCTTATTTCCTGCTATTGTTACGAAGCAATGCCTGAATCGGACCCGATACTGCATAGACCAGTCCTATTAATAGCAGCATGCCAGGTGGGTAGTAGGCGACCACAACGAACAGCAATATGATGACAAACATATATACGAACGGCACCCTGCCAGTCCCATCCATATGCTTTGGGCTGTAATAACGGATATTACTGACCATCAACAGAGCCAGAACAGCCGTTACACAAGCGACCGGTACCTCGATTTCGACACCAATTTCCCCTGAGGTATTGTCTAGGACAGTCCAAACAAGCGTGGCTAAGATCCCCGCAGAGCCGGGACTCGGCAGACCAAAGAAAATCTTACTTTCAGGCGCAGTGTTGAACCGAGCCAGTCGCAGCGCAACACATGCCATATAGAGAAACGCAACCAGCCATCCAGCTTTGCCTAGATCAGATAATACCCAGCTGAACATCAATAGCGCAGGCGCAACGCCAAATGCTACCAGATCAGAAAGGCTGTCATATTGAACGCCAAATTCACTTTGGGTATGGGTCAGCCTGGCAATCCTTCCATCTAGAGAATCAAGAAACCCGGCGATGACAATAGCAATCGCGGCATACTCCAGATGCCCGGTCATTGCGGAGATAATAGAATAAAATCCGGAAAATAAGGCGCCGGTGGTGATCAGGTTAGGAAGCAGGTAAATCCCTCGTCGCAGGCCGACTCGTTTGGGAAATGCGGACACACCTGACGTCTCCTGGTTTTCCTTCAGTTGGTCATCTTGCATATCAGAGTTCCCTGTTTCTACCAAGTCATCGACTATAGACTGAGGATCTTATCCCCTCGCCCGAGCCCTGTAACCCCGGTTCGTACTGTTTCCAGAATTGCGCCGTCCGCCAAAGCCCGCATGAAAGCATCCAGCTTTTCACTGGTTCCAATCAGTTGCACCAGGTACGAATTCGGCATTACATCAACGATCTGACCACGAAATATATCAACCGTTCTCTTTACTTCCGCGCGTTGAGCACCCGACGCTTTTATCTTGATCAGCATCAGTTCACGCTCGATATGTTCGCCATCTGTTAGATCTACCAGCTTGACGATTTCAATCAGCTTATTTAACTGTTTAGTCATTTGCTCCATCTGAGTATCACTGGCGGTCGTTGTCAGCGTCAATCGGGACAAGGTCGGATCTTCCGTCGCTGCCACGGTCAGGGACTCAATATTGTAATTCCTCTGGGCAAAAAGACCCACTACTCGCGACAGTGATCCTGCTTCATTTTCCAGCATCAAAGAGATAATCCGACGCATCAGGTCCGCACTCCTTTTGCAAGCCACATATCACGCATGGCACCATTGGGTGAGACATGCATGGGATAAACATGCTCCTCTGGATCCACCAGAATATCAACAAATACCAACCTGTCTTTCAATGAAAAAGCTTCTGCCAGCACGCCCTCCAATTCCTCAATCTTGGATACCGAAAAGCCAACATGCCCATAGGCCTCAACCAACTGCTTAAAATCAGGTAACGAATCCATGTAACTGTGTGAATGGCGCCCTTCATACTGCATATCCTGCCATTGCTTGACCATACCAAGAGAACCATTATTAAGATTAATTATCTTTATTGGTAAGCCATACTGGTTGCAGGTGGATAACTCCTGAATATTCATCTGGATACTGCCTTCACCCGTGATGCATGCAACGGTCGCATCGGGATAAGCCACCTGAACGCCCATCGCGGCTGGAAATCCGAAGCCCATTGTTCCCAGCCCACCAGAATTAATCCATCGTCTCGGCAAATCAAACGGATAATACAGCGCCGCAAACATCTGGTGCTGACCGACATCTGAGGTCACAAAAGCATCTCCAGCGGTTACTTTATATACGGCTTGTATGGCCTCCTGGGGCTTTATAATGGTACTCTGCGGGGCCTTACTGACTCTCAGGCAATCCTGCTTACGCCAGTTCTCAATCTGTGCCCACCACTCACTCAGCGCTTCTCTCTGCTGCTGCGTCCTGGGTTTATCTGAATCTTCCAACAACCTGGAAAATTCTTCCAGCACTGTGTCCACCGGACCCACTATGGGGATATCCACAGCAACATTTTTAGCGATGGAAGTGGGGTCAATATCGATCTGTATGATCTTGGCATAAGGACAGAATTTGGAGACCGTATTGGTGACTCGATCATCAAACCTGGCACCAACAGCAAATAACACATCGCAATTGTGCATCGCACTGTTAGCCTCCAGGGTTCCATGCATCCCCAGCATACCGAGGAACTGTTGGTCTGTCCCAGGATAACCACCCAACCCCATCAAAGTACTGGTCACCGGATATTCCAGCTTTTTGGCTACCTGTACCAGCCTTTCCGAGGCATTGCCCTGAATGACGCCTCCGCCAAAGTAGATCATCGGTCGCTCTGCTTTTAACAGGAGTTGTGCCGCTTTCTTAATCTGTCCTGTATGGCCACTAAGAGAAGGGCTATAGGAACGTATATTGACTTCCCCAGGGTATTCAAAAGGAAATAGGTCCAATGGATTGGTTATATCCTTTGGAATATCAACCACCACAGGTCCCGGTCTACCCGATGCTGCCAGATAAAATGCCTTCTTAATCACAGTCGGAATTTCGCTTGCATGCTTCACCAGGAAACTGTGCTTAACGATTGGCCGCGATATTCCCACCATATCAGTTTCCTGAAACGAATCCGTGCCAATCAAATGCGACTGCACTTGTCCTGACACAACGACCATGGGGATAGAATCCATAAAAGCAGTGGCGATCCCGGTAATAGCATTGGTAGCGCCCGGGCCCGAGGTAACCAAAACAACGCCGGTCCGTCCGGTTGATCGCGCATATCCATCCGCCATGTGGGTCGCGGCCTGCTCGTGACGGACTAGAAAGTGCTTAATCTGGTTCTGTTTGAAAAGGGCATCATATATATGAAGCACGGCCCCGCCAGGGTAGCCAAACAGATACTTCACGCCTTCTTCCTGAAGCGAACGTATCA
>JAPKEK010000481.1 GCA_028822125.1 Pseudomonadales bacterium
AGCAGCGAATGCTGGTACTCAGGACGGCGAGTAATTACACCACGCCACCGCCGGGGGTGAGTGCTGCGGACAATCTGGGTTCGGAAATTAAAGGCTATTCGGGGTTGTCGATTGCTGTCGAGTCTGCCTATCTGGTGGCCTCTAAAGTGGCTGATACCTTGATAGCTGGATGGGATCAGTATGCTGAGCATCTACCTGGACAGGTGAATTGAGCCGTGTCTAAAGCTGGCTTTGAATTCGTCGAGCGAGCGCCAAAAGCGGAATTGCATATACATATTGAAGGCTCGCTGGAACCCGATTTATTACTTCGGCTGGCTGAGAAAAATTCTGTAGTGCTGCCGTATAAGGCCATAGAAGACGTTACCAGAGCTTACCAGTTTCAAGACCTGCAGAGTTTCCTGGATCTCTATTACCTGGGTGCCAGTGTACTCGTTGATGAGGGAGATTTTTATGAACTGATGTGGCGCTACCTGTGCCGGTGCAGAAATGAAGGTATTGTTCATGCTGAAATCATGTTTGACCCGCAGACCCATACCCGGCGAGGGGTAAGCCTTGAAACGGTGCTGTCAGGCTTTTCCAGGGCGATTGTAAAGGCAGAGCAGGAATGGCAGCAATCGGTGTTGCTGATACTCTGCTTACTCAGGGACCTTCCTGAATCTGATGCGATTCAGACTCTGACGGACGCAAGGCCCCTGCTTCAGCAGATAACGGCAATAGGACTGGACAGTGCGGAAATTGGCAACCCACCGGTGAAATTTAAGCAGGCTTTTAAGATGGCCTCAGACCTGGGTTTGAGGAAGGTAGCCCATGCCGGTGAGGAAACAGGGCCAGAATTCATCAAAGAGGCTCTCGACGCGTTGGCAGTGGATAGAATCGATCATGGTGTGCAGTGTATAAAGGATCCTGAATTAGTTATCAGCTTAGCGGAGACCAAAATACCGCTGACAGTCTGTCCACTTTCTAATATAAGGCTTAAGGTGTATGACCGTCTTGAACAACACCCGATTCTGCAACTGCTGGATGCGGGCGTACGGGTAACGGTTAATTCAGATGATCCTGCTTATTTTGGCGGCTATTTAATGGAAAACTTCCGTGCTCTGGATCGCTCCCAGGGTTTGACCGAAATACAGGCACGGCAGCTGGTGAGAAATAGTTTTGCCGGTAGCTTCTTGCCCCATAATCGCAAGACGCAGTATCTGGATCAATTAGGGTAACTGCCAAAAGCCTTGATGCCATGGATGCCGCCGTTGGGATAATGCAGGTAGAGCAGGTGACTCAGTCCAACATTGGCTGAGATGTTAAAGCGGTGATAAGTGTCAGGGCGAAGTTCTCCAAAAGGGATTAAGGCCAGCCAGCAGCTACTGTCAACACTCAGGTCGATGTGAAATCCAGTTGATTTTTCCTTGAGTTGGGGTCGATAAAGCTGCTTGCTCATATAGTCCTGGAAATTTTCCGGAATGATCTGGCTGCCATCATCGAAAGTAATGCGCCATTTCGGCTGCTGTGACACGGCTTTTTGAAAATCCTCTGAACTGGGAAGGCCGAACAGGTAACAAGCGAGGGGCGCATTCAGGCGGTGCAGGTAGGTGTCAATGATCACTTCATCCACCACTGCTGTGCTTTTGAGGGTAAACATCGCCTGCTCTCCAAAGCCGGTGCGAGCAGATTCCCAGCCAACCATATGTGACTCGAGCCGTTCTCCTTTAACTGCATCTCCGGGGTGGCCATAATGCTCATTGGAGACTTGGGAAATAGTGGCCTCGGACAGCAGGTTGATCCTGGTGTCTGGTTCGCCTAGATCCTCGCCCATTAGCTGAATGTTAGCAATCCCTCCTTCCTGATGGCAGTGGATAAGGCATTCATCTGCGGCTGATGGCTCGATGGGGAAGCTGTGATTTGCATCCGGGTTAAGCGATTTGCGTTCCACAATGGTTCGTCGACGGCCCTGGTAAATCAGTTCTATGGTGACCGCCTGAACGTGATTTCCAGTAAACCAGCGTGTGCTGATGTCGATCTGGCTGATAACACCTGATTGTTTCAGGCCGAGCAGCAGGTAATGTTCCGCGTCAGGATTGTAATGGAAACCTGGTCGTGCGTTATCGATGCGGGTACCAATATGACGTGCTGTTTCAAAGCCCCAGAACTGTGCACCCATATGAGAAAAATGGCCTTTTTGATTAAAGGGTTTTTCTGGACTGATGACTTCGTGAGGATTGGTAAAAGATGAGTCACTGTATTCCAATAATAGCGTTTCGAGAACCTTCATAGTTGCAATTGCCTGGGTGTCGCTAAATTAACTTCGTCACAATTCGGCTGCTCGGTGTGACAGTCAATAACCAGGAAATCAGACGTTTCCTGCAGAGCCAGGCTGTAATGATGCCAGATTCCAGGGTGATAGTTGACGCCTTGTTCGGGGCCAGCGAGGAAAGCTTCTATGCGAGATTCGTCAAGTTCGCCTGGCGGCGCGACGACTACAAGAAATGGTCTCTTGGACAAAGGGAAAAACGCTTGACTTGATAGAGGGTGGTTCTCCAGAGAGCAGATAGTGATGGGTAAAGGCAGTGGGCTGCTTCGAAATATACTTAAGCAGGGAGTCCCTTTTTCGGGGTTGATACAGAGGCTGGCCAGGCTGTCGAAACGCTGAGTATTGCCCTGGTTTATACTGGCAATATGGGTTGCCTCAGCCGTTGAGATAATGTCACCATAGGGCGCAAAGGCTAGGCGGGTTAGCGGCTGGATCTTCAGGAGGTCAGTCATTGCCAAGTAGTACTCTTTAAAATGCTAATAACTGAGACGACAATCCCTTTCCACTGGCTAGATGCTGTCTCAGCATTCTTTAATAGATGAGGATACCGCATTAACGCCAGTTTGCCATCTGCCTGATCTGGATATTCAGGTGGGACGGCATGGTGACACCGTCTTTATGACCCTGAAGCAACAGCAAGTGGCTTCAGGCCAGTGTTAAATACCCAGGTCCAGCAGATTCCAGTGTTTCAGATGATGTCGGGTTGAG
>JAPKEK010000482.1 GCA_028822125.1 Pseudomonadales bacterium
TATGTAATAAGCAGCGGTTTTTTGACTTTAGCGACATTTACGATCACTATCCGCGGCTGGGATTATTGCTGAGCGGCCTAATATTCCATTGCTTATACGGGGACTTGCCATAATGAAGTTTCCTGAGGCGGACCAGAAACAAGGGTAGTCAGCGATGATTTGCAGTAATTATCTTTTCAGAAACGGACTGGCGCCATCGCAAATGAACCAACTGAACATCAACAAGGGCAAACGACCGCTCAAGATCGCCATGGTAATAGACTCGTGGGACTATCCTTACAACGGTACCGTTGTCTCCACTCAGCGTTTCGTTACTGCACTGGCAGATGAATTTGATTTCCGAATTCTTGCGACCCTTAAACCAAATTCAAATCACGACGACCGATTTGTGCACTTCACCAGATTGCGCCTGCCCGGTGCCAATGATCTGATGGAATCAATGAATACACCGCTGGCCATCCCAAACAAAAAGAAGATTCTGGAAGCCCTGGCAGGCTGTGATCTGTTGCATATCCAATATCCTTTTTTCCTGGCCAGCGCCACTATAGATTGTGCCCGTAAATTGAATATTCCCATTATATGTTCTTTTCATGTGCAGCCTGAAAACCTCCTGCGAAACATAAAGCTCGAGCATGAATGGAGTATCAAGTGGTTGTATAGCCTCTTTCTGCGCAAGCTGTACAACCAGGCAGACCTGGTAATCTCGCCATCTGATTTTGCTGCAAAACTGCTGCTTCAATATGGTCTGGAAAAACCAGTGGTAACTATCTCAAACGGAATCCCGGATCATTTTTTTGATATTCAAAGAAATAGCAAGCCTCTGGACCAGTTTCATATCCTTTCGGTGGGTCGTCTTGCGGCGGAGAAAAAACAGCATCTGATCATCGAGGCAATTCAACGATCAAATTTCAAGAAAAATATCAGCCTGACGTTAGCGGGAACCGGGCCGCAGCAGAAAAAGCTGGAACGTCTGGCTACACGCCTCGGGATAAAAGCGTCCATAGGCAAGGTCAGTCAGCAACGGCTGGAAAGCCTATATGCGTCAACAGATCTTTTTGTGCACGCCAGTGAAGTTGAACTAGAAGGAATGGCTGTAATGGAAGCTATGGCCAGTGCTTGCTGTGTCATCATCAGTGATGCCAGGAGCAGTGCCCTGGGAGAATCGATCGACGATAAAAACACCCATTTCCGATCAGGCGATGCCGTTGACCTCGCCAATAAAATTGACTTCTGGCTAGCCAATCGTACTCAACTCAGCACACAGGGGAAGGTTAACAGAGAAAAGATATCGGAAAAGGCTCACTTCAATTCTGCGATGCGCCTGGCTGCGATTTATAGACAGACCTATGCAGACGCAAACCCGCAGATTAGCCTGACCCATGGCTGAACCTATCGCCGACAGGCAGTGGCTTAACCGGTGGTTAGGCCTAGTTCAACGGTATTCTCTGCAGACCATTATATTACTGGCCTGTCTGGGAATAGCCTCCGCTACCCTATTTGCTTTTAAGGGAAAGATAAACTCTGATCTGGCAGATCTGGTTAAACCAGAAGATAACCTGACCTGGTACCAGGACAATGAATATTTTAAGGAGGCCTTTCCCGATCTGCAACAGACTGCCATTGTTGTAGTTTCCGGGCAGGGCGGGAATGCCGTCAAACAAACCACTAGGAACCTAGCGGATGCCTTTACTGCCAGTAACCACTATGAATCTGTTTTCGCACCGACAGTTCATGACTTCCTCGAACAGCGCCTGCTCTATTTCCTACCCTTAGACAAGCTTGAGCAGTGGCTAAAAGGGGCGGAATTTAATTATGGCCCACTACTAAGAATTGCCGATGAAGCTGACCTGAGCAATGTTATCTTTTCCCTGGCCGACTTTATTCAGGCTAACCCAGGATTACAGTTACCAGTCACGCTGGACAGTCTGGTCAATTCCCTGCCTTCCGGCGAACTGCAGATACAGGGCTACTACCCGCTGGTTGATCAAAATGCCAAACAGCACATCCACCTCATTCTTATTAAGGGCCGTCAGGATTTTAACCAGCAGTTACCCAATTCAGCGATTATAGCCAGCATCAGGCAGACCATTGAAGCTGAAGCGATCGCCAAAGACATCGAAGTCCATCTCACTGGAGAGGTCGCCCTGGCAGATGAAGAACTCCGCGCTGGTCTGCAGGGTATCGGTATCGCTGCTTCAATTTCCGCTGTGCTGCTTGCCATCATCATGCTAATCGGCATTCGCTCTACCAGCATTATTACCGCTATCTTTGCAATGCTCATTATTGGCATCAGCCTGACACTGGGTTTTGCAACGCTGGCGATTGGTAGTTTCAATACCCTTTCGATGATTTTTGTGGTGATGTTCTTTGGCTTGGGGGTCGATTTTGCTGTGCACTTTTCGCTGCGGTTTCAGGTCGGCCTCAGGGATGAAAGCGTTTCATCTTCACTGTTATCAACGTCAAAAGACCTGCTGCCCGCGCTACTTCTATGTACGGCAACTTCGATGCTGGCTTTCCTTTCCTTTGCCCCTACCGCCTATCTTGGATTGGCCGAATTAGGCATCATCTCGGCCGGTGGAATGGCCATCGCGCTATTTCTTACCATGACACTTCTGCCGGCGTGGTTTACTCAATGGCAGCCTGCAACCATCGACACCCGGGTACCTGCCAATCCATTACCCCAGGTAAAAATCAGTTGGCTGGGCTACCTTGTCATACCGCTGGGGTTAGTGGCCGCTTTCATTGCCAAAGATATCACGTTTGACTATAACGTCCTGGCGATGCGAGACGAAAATTCTGAGGCCACACAAACCCTGCTAACACTTCAGGAAGCCCAGTTGGCGACGGACTACAGTATTTCCGTGTTAGCAGACTCGGCCACTTCCGCCGCCCATCTCAAAGCGCATCTAACGAGTCTGCCCTTGGTCGGGGACGTCACGACCCCGCTGGATTTTCTACCCTCTGATCAAATCATAAAACAGCTAATGCTCCAGGAAACCGCTGCATTA
>JAPKEK010000483.1 GCA_028822125.1 Pseudomonadales bacterium
CCCCCTTTTTATGTTTACCCGTCGTCGTATAGGGAGACAGGGCTGATTTTCGTACCTGGCAATATTTGCATTCGACGGCATTGCGTACCTCTGCAGCAATGGCAATACGCTGAGCTCCACTCCACCAGCTGCCTGCTTGAGCCAATTTTTGCCAGAATTTCTGGTGCGCCTGCGTGATATCTTCTCGAATGGGGTAGGGAGAGTTTGTATAACTAAATGTCATGGTGAGCCTCTTGAGTCAATAGCGATTTAACTTTTCTAGAATAAACCAATTCCCATCGATCAGGCAATTATGGATGATGGCATCCCATACCTGCCCTGCGTTATTTGTAGCGTGCAGATTTGCCCTGGTTCACCTGTTGCCGGGACTGATGGGTGCTCAGGATTAAGAGGCGTTGGCCTGGTTCTGAAAACAATCCAACCTGGCACCCGCAGTGTTAAGGGTCTGGCTGGTCTTCTGCAGCGAATTGTGCATAGGCGGTTGCGGTCCCTGCAGCCATCTTGTCACCATCAAATGGGATGGACATCTCCGGCGTAAACTCCAGTACGATTCGCTCTGGAGTGTCCAGAAACCTGACGAAGAGCGCCGGCTTCAGGTTTCTGGTAAATGCATTGCCGTCATCTGCAGATGCAGCCATACCGGCTGCCAGCAGACCGTAAAACCAGTGCTTGGTTTTTTCATCCTCATGAATAAGGGTGTGGCCTTTGTAGGTGACCGTCTTGCCGCCACCCATAGCGGTTCCTTTACTGCTCATCACACAGGAAGATCGGCCATCCCTGGCGATAGCCTTGATGCGGACGCGTTCTCGTGTCGCCGTCATCCAGATTTTCCCTGCTACCGGGACATAGGCTGTAATGACGCCAATTGGATGTCCTTCCTTGTTGGCCCAGATAAAAACGCACTCGCCAGCGCTATGGAGTAGTTCCTGCTCCCGTTCCGGATCGAGTCGATATTGTTTTACATCATCATAGTTAACTGATTGTTCAGTCATAGTAATCCTCTCTGTAAATTTGTCTAACCTGCTAACCTGGTGGCGACCCCGGGGCGGGGTGTTGGCTAACCTTACCTGATTCTGTTAACGCTGTAGATTAGAGCGCTGAGTTAAGTAGCAGCAAACCGGAGAATCAAGGCGTCGTTGCTGGATAATAAGCGTGTGCTCCGATATTTTGCTGCGAGCATACACTATCTTTTTGTTATCGGGTGATTGTTGTAGTGTTGTTAGCACGTCTACCTGATGTTGAGTTTAGCTTATGAATAGAAAGATCCTGTGGGTTGTATCACTTGTCTTGGTGGTATCGTTCCTGGTATGGAGTAACCCTTCGCGGCAGATAGAAAAAGACAGGCTGTCTGAAACTGTAAGCCGGCTGGCCTCCGAAGAATTCCTGGGCCGCGCTCCTGGAACGGTAGGGGAGGTCAAGACGTTAGCGTATCTGAAAGATTATTTTGTGGCGCTGGGGTTATCACCGGGAGGCAAGCAGGGCAGCTGGACCCAGGCTGTACCGTTAATGCATAGCCAGCTGCAATTACCTTTTAATGTCGTGATCAATACTGATCAGGAGCAATGGGCGCTGCAACAGGCGATTGACCTGGCAGTCAGTACAAACCAGGCGAATGAACATATTCGTATCGATGATGCGCCGTTGGTCTTTGTCGGGTTTGGTGCAACTGCGCCAGAAAGGCAATGGGATGATTATGGCGATATTGATCTGCGTGGCAAGGTAGCCGTATTCCTGGTTAATGATCCGGATTTCGCGGCCCAATCCGGGGAGGCTGTGGCTGGCCGGTTTGGTGGCAGGCGGATGACCTATTACGGTCGATGGACCTATAAGTTTGAAGAAGCTGCGCGTCGAGGTGCTATTGCAGCCCTGGTCATTCATGAAGACCGAGCGGCAGGGTATGGCTGGAATGTGGCGTCATCTTCTCCTGGTGAAAGCTATGCTATTGCGACCGCTGGTGCAGATGAGAATTCATTGAAATTGCAGGGTTGGCTCCAGTCTGATGCAGCCAAGCGGTTGTTGGCAACAGCGGGCCTGGACCTGGATCAACTGAAAATCCTGGCACGACAGCCGGAGTTCAAGGCCTTTGAACTCGAGAAACTAAGGTTCAGTGCTGATTTGCTGGTTAGAGTTGAAATCATCGAGAGCCAGAATGTGCTTGCGCTGCTTCCAGGCACGACTCAGGCAGATGAAACTATCATGGTATCGGCACACTGGGATGCTTATGGTGTAGGGGCAGCCGATGATCTGGGCAGGGTGGTTAGGCCAGGTGCCAATGATGATGCGCTCGGTGTGGCTGGAGTCATGGAATTGGCCCGAGTATTAAAACAGGGTCCGGCACTGGCTAGGAGTATCGTATTTGCACTCTGGACGGCAGAGGAGAGCGGCTTACTGGGTTCGGCCTATTATGCCCGGGACCCGGTTTACCCGCCTGCTACCACAGCGGCCAATCTTACACTGGATATATTGCAGACCGCTGGTCTGGCTCGGGATGTCATTCTGGTAGGCGAGGGACAAAGTGAGCTGGAACTGGATCTGGCCAGAGCCGCTGCGCTTCAGGGTCGTACGATCACAGCGGAGAGCTTGCCAGAAAATGGTCTGTTCTTTCGCGCGGATCATTTCTCCCTGGCTAAGGTTGGCGTGCCGGTATTGTTGCTTATGGGAATTGCCGGTGGTGCCGATCTAGTGGAAGGAGGCCGGGCAGCAGGCGATAAATGGATCGCTGATTACATTGGCAGTTGCTATCACCAGACCTGTGATGCCTGGGATCCAGGCTGGGACCTTGGAGGTGCCGCTCAGGATGTTGAACTGTTTCAATTGATCATAGAAGATCTGGGAAATTCAGGTCGTTGGCCGCAATGGCGGGACGGTTCTGAATTTAAAGAAATCCGTCGGCTCAGCAGGAATCAGCGCCAGCAATAATCGTAATTGAATCAGCATTCTAAGCTGCGACAGCTAATGTAGTTAGCTGTGGTTACATCGAAGT